>RFHH01000182.1 GCA_003696075.1 Acidobacteriota bacterium | reverse complement strand
CCGCGGAGGAGATCTTCGGCCGCGACCCGGCGGCGACCGGGACGGGCGGCGGGCGCGGCCCGGCAGGCGGTGATCGCGCGGCCTTTCTGGCGGGCGCCCCGCGGCGCCGCGGCACCGCCCGTTTCCCGCCCCAGCGGGCGGCACCGCCTGCGGGTCCGGCCGCTGCCTCGGCGGCGCTTCCCGCTCGGTGGGTGCGGCCCCCGCGCCTACGGAACGCCGTGCGGACCGTTCCCGCCGTCCGTTCCCTGGCTCACCACCTGCCAGAACAGCCCCTCGGCGTCCGTCACGAGCGTGGTCTGCTCGGTGGCGGCGATCGGCCTCCGGACGATCCACGGCCACTCGGGCCGCGCGAGGCCGGCGTAGACCTTGTACCGGGCGTGGCACGCGTCGGACACGGGATCCCAGCGAAGTTCGATCTCGCCGCCGGGCAGCCGCCGCAGCATCAGTCCGAGAACGTGTTCCGACGGGCGGCACCCGGTGACCTCGGCCGGATCGACGACCGGCAGTTCGACATAGGACGCTTCGGTGGCGCTGTGCTCGATGCGGTTCGTGGCCACCTCGGTGTGGGTGTGCTGGTGAAAGGGCTCCCCGGTCTGAGGATTGACCTCGAACCTCGGGTAGTTCGACGACGCCACCGCGATGCGGATGGCATGCCCGGCGGGAAAGGTGATCGAGGTGTCCCACAGATCCACCTCGAACCGGTACACCTGGCCCGGAGCGAGCAGGTCCTCCTGCCGGAAGCTGATCCGATGCCGCGCCATCAGGATCAGGTCGGTGACGAGCATCGCGCGGCCGTCGGGATAGACGTCCTCGAGCTTCACGACCCAGTCGGTGTCGGGCCTGTCGGAGGCCGCGTAGAGCACCGCGGTGATCGGCCCCGAGATCTCCAGCGGCTGGGCGAGCGGCGGCGTCTGCCAGACGACGACATCGGCACGCGCGTCGTCGACCGGGCGCTGGTCCATCGGGCCCTTGCCGATGTCCTCGTAGAGGTTGCTCCCTCCGCGCGTGGGAACGGGATCGTTCGGATCGTGCACGTAGATCGTCTCGCCTCCTCCCGGAGGCGGCGGATCGGTCGACAGCACGCCGCCGGGGTGGAGGTAGTACCGCACGGGCGTCGCGGGCGGCGGCCAGTCGGGGGCGTGCCGCCAGAAATTTCCGGGCGCGCCCGCGCCCTCGGGAAGACCCGGTCCCATGACGTAGTACCGGGCCGGGGGCTCGTCCATGATCCCGGTGTCCTTCCCCTTGAGCCAGAAGTCGTACCAGCGCATGGTGAAGTCGTCGTAGTCGCTGAAGATGCTGTCGAGGGGATAGGTCAGCTCCCCCTGCCACGGGCTGAACTTCGCTCCGTGGGTCCATGGCCCGACGACCAGCTTCTGGTTGAGCCGGGCACCCTCTCCACCCTGATGCTGGAGGGCGTGGAAGAACCGGACGGTCCCCTGGCTGAAGATGTCGTACCAGCCCCCGATGTGGAGGATCGGGATGCGCACCGAGCCGAGCCGGTTCATGAGGTTGCGCTCGTCCCAGTACTGGTCCTCGTCGGGGTGGGCGAAGATCTCGTCCAGCTTGTGCAGCGAACCCTGTCCGGCCAGCCAGGTTTCCACCATGTGCTTGCGGAACTCCCCGCCCGGGTAGTTCATGTGGTGGTAGAAGTCGGCCGTCGCGACCTCCGCGACGGCGCAGACGAGGTGCGGCGGCGCGGCGCCGGCGACGAGGTATTGCGTGATCCCGGGCGCCGAGCCACCGTAGGTGCCGACCTGGCCGTCCGAGAAGCTCTGGGCGGCGATCCACTCGACGGTGTCGTAGCCGTCCTGGTTCTCGAGCCAGCCGTCGTCGTCGAAAACGTCGTCCACCCCCTCGGACTCGAAGCGGCCGCGGGTGTTCTGGATCACCACCGCGTAGTCGGCGGCGACGAACCGGCGAGGCGGCGCGTCCGGACGCTGGTACGGCGTCCTCTGCAGCAGCGTGGGCCAGACCAGGCCCGGCCGCCGCGAGGGGAGCCAGACGTCGGTGGCCAGATGGGTGGTCCCGTCCCGCATGAGGACCATTTCGAAACGCCGGCTCGAAGCGATCTGAAAGTCGATGCCGGTGGCCGGGCCGGCGGTGAGGTCGACCGTCCGGACCCCCGGCTCGCCCAGGTCGCGGCCCTTCGGCGCGAGACCGCTCGTGTCGACGGCGTCGTAGAGTTCGTTGAAGTGGGCCTCGTCGTTGGTGAAGACGTACAGGCGGTCCATGCCGGGAAGGCCGGGATCCAGATCGAACCGGTAGTTCCCGTCGGCGTCGGTCGCCGCCGTCCACTCGACGGGGATCGCTTCGCCCGCACCGATGCCGCCCGTGCTCGACGCGCGCGTGACCCCGACCGTCACGCCGGCCAGCGGCTGGCCCGTCTCCTCGCTCGTGACCGTGCCGGAAAGCTCCTCCGCGGCGGCCGGCAGGACCGCCAGGCAGGCCGCCAGGCAGGCGAAACAGCTCGTCCCCGCTCGGACCATCGCTTTTCCTCCCCGCCCGGGAGCGCTCCCGCCGGCGTTATACGACGGACGCGGGGGACCGGCGACCAGCCTGCGGCGGGCGCCGCTTCCTCTGATCCCACCGGGCGCTGACGGGAAGATCTCTTCCCGCTCGTTCGCGCCAGGGAAGACTTCTTCCCATCGTCCGCCCGGGGGAGCGCGCCAGCGGCGGCCGGCTCGCACGCCATCGCATTCTGTTTCCAGAAGTTGCGACCGCCCGCCATTTCCATCCCTTTGGAACGGGGTTTGCTACGTCCCGGAGTGCCGGCGGTCGGCGGGGGGCAGGAAGGCCTCCGGGACGGAGGGGGTCATGGGCGGCAGGGCGGTAGGACGAGCCCAGGGAGAGGACCTCGCGGTCGAACTCGCGAACGCGGGCGCGACCTTGGTCGCGTTTTTCAGGAACCGCCTCGCGGCGCCCCGCGAGGACGTCGAGGACCTGCTCCAGGACACCGTGCTGGCGGCCTGGCGCATGCTCCGCGAGCCCGGGTCCGAGCGGGTGCTGGACGTGCCGGCCTACCTGCTCGGGATCGCCCGCCACAAGTATCACGACGAGCTGCGCCGGCGGCGCCGGGAGCGCGAGCATCTGGTGCGGCTGGACGGAGCGCCCGCACGACTTCCCCCGGCGGAATCCTCTCCGCCCGAAGCCTACCGGGCGCTGTCGCGGAAGGAGTGCCGGGCGAGGTTCCGGGGGATGCTGCGCGAGTGCCGACCGATCGAGCGGAGGCTGCTCGTCCTCCGCTTCCTCCACGGCCGGCCGCACGCGGAGGCCTGCGCGATGGCCGGAATCGATCCGGTTCGGGGAAGCCGGATCGTCTACCGCGCCCTGCAGCGGCTCCGGAAGCGGTGGCACGAGTGTCGGCACGAGGGAAAGACCGCCGCCGGCTGATGGACGCGGAACGGCGGATCCGGCGATAATCGGGCGCGTTTCCGGGCTCCGCTCGTCGACCCGGCGCAGGGAGCGGGCGCGGGGGGCCAATCGGCGGGGAGGGG
>RFHH01000181.1 GCA_003696075.1 Acidobacteriota bacterium | reverse complement strand
GGGGATCTGTCGAGTCTGGATGGGAGCGACTACGGGTCGTGCCAGTCGGACCGCGATCCGGACCGGACGGACACGCGTTTCGACGATCCGGAGGTGCCGGCGTCGGGTGCGGGATTCTTCTATTTGGTGCGCGGCCTGAACGCGACGTGTCCCGCGGCGGGGACGTGGGGCTCGGACAGCAGCGGAAACGAACGGGCGAACGGCAACCCCGCGGGGTGCGTGCCGTAGCCGGGAAGGCCGCTCGGAGCCGGGGAGCTTGTTCGGAGTCGGGGAGCAAGCTCCACGGCTACCGCTGAAAGGAGAAAGGGCGCGCGTGAAAGGCGCGCGAGGGTGCGTGGGGGCGGGCGCCGGGCGGCGCGCTGAACCCGCCGCGGCCGGCCCGGGTGCACGGCTCTGGCAGCGCGCCCCCCCTCGGGCCAGAATGAGGGGCCCGGCGCGACCGCCGGGGCGAGGCCGACCCGGATGACCGGACCGTCACCGACCGATCGCCTTTCCGGACGTTACCAGCGCATCGCCCGCCAACTCGAGGAGCTGTTCGCCGCGACCCCGGACCGCACGGCGCGGATGGCGACCGCCGCGGCGCTGCTGCACCACAAGATGCCGCACTTCTTCTGGACCGGTTTCTACCGGCTCGTCGGCGAGGATCTCGTCGTCGGCCCCTACCAGGGATCGCTCGCGTGCCAGGTGCTCGAGCGCGGCCGCGGGGTCTGCTGGGAGTGCGTGCGGCGGGGCGAGCCGGTGCTCGTTCCGGACGTTCACCGCTTCCCGGGCCACATCGCCTGCGACGCACGATCGAAGAGCGAGGTCGTCGTCCCGCTGCGCGAGGCCGGGCGGGTGGTGGCGGTGCTCGATGTCGATTCCGATCGTCTGGACGCCTTCTGCGGAACCGACGTCGAGGGCCTCGTGACCATCGCCGACCTGATCATGCGCGCCTGAACGCCCTCGGCTTTCCTCGGGGTAAGATGACGCCGCCCCGGCGCGCGCCCGGTCGGACCGCCGGGATGGAGACGCCGCGATGATCCACCGCCTTCAGCGCGGAGACGTTCCCGACAAGCCGCACACCGCCTTCCGGCCCGAGGGCTCCATGGCCTTCGAGCACTGCCTGACCCGTCAGGGATTCGACGGGCTCTACACGATCCTGTACCACCGGCGGCCGCCCCACTGGATCGGCTCGCGAGAGGAGCTCGGACCTCATCCCGGGGTCGCCGAGCCGGAGGCGGGTGACCGGACGCGGCGCCGGCATTTTCTGACGCCGCGGCTGCCTCGGGGAGGAGCGCCGTTTCGCGGGCGGAAGCTGCTGCTCGCGAATTCCGATCTCGGCGTCTGGATGGCACGGGCGGCGGACGCCGATCCGGAGCTTTGCGCCAACGCCGACGGGGATGAATTGCATTTCGTGGTGGAGGGCGGCGGCCGACTGGACACGCCGCTCGGCTCCCTCCGGGTGGAAACGCACGACTACGTTTTCGTTCCACGCGCGCTGCCGCACCGATGGTTGCCGGACGGAGTGCTCACACTCTTGGTGCTCGAAGGGCGGAGCTATGTCGATGTGCCCCGCCAGTTCCGCAACGCCGGCGGCCAGCTCCGCATGGATGCACCGTACTCGCACCGGGACTTCCGGCCCCCCGAGTGGCCCGATCGCGGCCCCGCCTCGCTCGGCGCGCCGCGGCGCCTCGTTGTCAAGCGGGGCGACGCGCTGACCGCTCATGAACTCACACACGATCCGTTCGACGTGATCGGCTGGGACGGCCAGGTCTGGCCGTTCGCCTTCCCGATCCGGGCCTTCCAGCCGAAGACCGGCCTCGTCCACCTCCCCCCGACGATCCACCTCACCTTCGCTGGAGGCGGTTTCATCGTCTGCTCCTTCGTCCCCCGGGTGGTGGATTTCCACGAGAAAGCGGTGCCCTGCCCGTATCCGCACAGCTCCGTGGATTGCGACGAGATGATCTACTACGTCGAGGGAAACTTCACCAGCCGCAGGGGCATCGCGCCGGGATCGATCTCGTTGCACCCGGCGGGGGTTCCGCACGGCCCGCACCCCGGAACCTACGAGGCGTCGGTGGGCACGCAAAGGACGCAGGAGCTCGCGGTCATGGTCGACACCTTCAAGCCGCTGGTCCCCACGAAACACGCGCTCGGGATCGAGGATCCTGACTATCACCTGAGCTGGTCCTGAGGAGGCAGCGATGGGTACAGGCGAGATCATCTGGCGGCCCCGCCCGGACGACCTCGAGAACTCCCACGTAGCCCGCTTCATGCGCCGGCACGGCATCGCCGACGCCGCCGAGCTGCGGCGCCGCGCCGCCGCCGAGCCGGAGTGGTTCTACCCGGCGATCATCGACGACCTGGGCATCGAGTGGTTCGAAGACTACCGGCAGCTCTATGACGACTCCCGCGGTCTCCCCTGGACCGAGTGGTTCATCGGCGGCCGGATCAACATCGTGCACAACTGCCTCGACCGGCACCTGCGGGACGGCCGAGGTGCACACACGGCCGTGATCGCGGAAGACGACGATGAGAACGTCGTCACGCTGACCTACGAACAGCTCGCCGTCCGCGTTTCCCGCCTTTCCGCCGCGCTCGCCGGCCTCGGCCTTGGTGCCGGTGATGCGGTCGGCTTCTACCTGCCGATGTCCGCCGACGTCGTGGTCGCCCTTCTCGCCTGCCTCAAGATCGGCGCCGTGCCCGTCCCTGTCTTCGCCGGCTTCGGGCCGGAGGCGCTGGCGGCCCGGCTGCGGGACGCGGGCGCTGGGGTGCTCCTGACGGCGGACGGAACCCGGCGAAAAGGGAAGAAGATCGCGTTGAAGCCGACCGCCGATGCCGGCGCCGACCTGGCGGAGTCGGTCTACCAGGTGGTCGTTCTCCGCCACAGCGGCGACGAGATCCCGTGGAACAGCGAGCGCGACCTGTGGTGGCACGAACTGGAAGAGGCGGCACAGGACGAGTGGGCCACGGAGGAACTCGACGCGTCGGCGCGTTCGCTCATTCTCTACACATCCGGAACGACGGGCAAGCCGAAAGGTGCGGTGCACACGCACGCGGGGGTCCAGATCGTCACCGCCAAGGAGGTCGGCTACCACATGGACCTCCGCCCCGGCGAACGGCTCTTCTGGCTGACCGACATCGGCTGGATGATGGGACCGTGGGAGATCCTGGGCGCCCTGTTCCACGGGGGGACGGTCGTGCTGCTCGACGGCATGCCGACCCATCCGGGGCCGGATCGGCTGTGGGCCATGGTGGAGCGGCACCGCATCACCCACCTCGCGGTCGCGCCCACGGCCGTCCGCCTCCTCGCCGGCTTCGGGACCGAGCCGCTCCAGGCACACGACCTGTCGAGCCTCCGGGTGCTCGGCTCCACGGGGGAACCGTGGGACGCGGCGTCGTACATGTGGTACTTCGAGAACGTCGGCGGCTCCCGCTGTCCGATCATCAACATCTCGGGAGGCACGGAGCTGATGGGATGCCTCCTCGCCCCTCTGCCGGTGGCGCCGCTCAAACCGGCGACTCTCCAGGGGCCCGCCCTCGGCATGGACGTGGATGTCTTCGACGAGGAGGGACGAAGCGTGCGCGGGGAGGTCGGTTACCTGGTCTGCAAGAACGCCGCTCCCAATATGACGCGCGGCTTCCTCAACGACCCGGAACGGTACCTGAAGACCTACTTCGAGCGGTTCGGGGAGAGCGTCTGGTTCCACGGGGACTGGGCCCTTTGCGACGAGGACGGCTTCTGGTTCCTGACCGGGCGCGCCGACGACACCCTGAAGATCGCCGGCAAGCGAATCGGTCCCGCCGAGGTCGAGGCCGCCGCCGTGGACCACCCGGCGGTGCGCGAGGCCGCTGCGGTCGGCCTGCCGGACGAGATCAAGGGGACGCGTCTGGAGCTGCTGGCGGTCCCCGCCCCCGGCGTCACGCCGAGCGACGAGCTCGGCCGGGAGGTCGCGGCGCACATCGCGGAGAAGATGGGGCCCGCCATGCGCCCGGCGGCGGTGCGCTGGGTCTCCGCGCTCCCGGTCACCCGGTCGGGCAAGATCGTCCGGGGTGTCATCCGGCGGGTCCTGATGGGCCAGCCTCCGGGCGATCTCTCCTCGGTGGCCAACCCCGAGGCGATCGACGCTCTGCGCTGAGGCTTCTCTACCGGCCGGCGGCCAGGTGCCGCTCGAAGAACTCCGTCATCCGCGCGTAAAAGTGGCGGAGAGCGGCGCCGCGGAAACCGTGCTTCTGCCCCGGATAGATCGCCATTTCGAACGGCTTGCCGGCCTCGACCAGCTCGCCGACGAACGCTAGCGTGTTCAGCATGTGGACGTTGTCGTCGGCCGTCCCGTGGACGATCAGCAAGGCATCGGCGAGGTCCGCCGCGTGGCTGATCGGCGAGGACTCGCGGTAGCCGTCCTCGTTGTCCGCCGGACTGTCGAGATACCGCTCGGTCCAGATCGTGTCGTAGAGGGTCCAGTCGGTCACGGGAGCCCCCGCCACGCCGGCCCGCCAGACCCCGGGCCGGTGCAGCAGGCAGTAGAGGGTGTTCGCGCCGCCGCCCGACCAGCCCCACAGACCGATCCGCGCCGTGTCGGCGTAGGGAAGCGAGGCGAGGAATCTCACCCCCGCGAGCTGCGCTGCGAGGTTCACCTCCCCGAACCGCCGGTGGATCCGATCCTCTCCCGACTTGCCGAAGTGGATCGATGCCGCGTTGTCCACGCTCAGGACGAGGAACCCGCGCTGGGCCATCATCTTGTGCCACAAGCCCCGGCCGCGCCCGGACCAGCGGCGGGCGACCACCTGCGAGCCCGGCCCTCCGTAGTGATACATGATGGCCGGATGCCGGCTCCCCGGCTCGAGCGTCTCCGGCTCGAGCAGCATCGCGGGCAACCGCAGCCCTTCCGGTCCTGGAATCGTCAGGAAGCGCCACCGGGGTAGCGCGTCGGGATCGAATTGCGGCGGCGAAGACGGCAGGGCCACCGCGGAGCCGTCGCCGCGGATCAGCTCGATCCGCGGCGGATGGTCGGCGTCGCTGAAGGAGTGCACGAAGTGTCCGCCTCGCGGCGACGGCCACGCCCGGTGCCAGCCGTCCCCGTCCGTGACCGCGACCGGGACGGGGCGGTCCACCGGGACGCGGAAGACATGCCGCACCGTGGCGCCCAGCTCGCCCTTCCCCGTGGCGGTGTACACGATCTCGCCGCTGCCCCGGTCGAAACCGTCGAGGGAGGTGACGATCCGGTCCGGCGGGGTGAGCGGATGCAGCAAGTTCCCGTCGCGGGAGTAGAGATAAAGACGCCGCCGGCCGCTCCGCTCCGAACCCCACACGAACCGTCCATCCGGAAGCACGAGAAAGTCCTTCTCCACGTTGACCCAGGTGGGATGGCTCTCCTCGATCAGGGGCTTGCACTCGCCCGATTCCGGGTCGCAGCGGAGCAGCGTCAGGGTCGTCTGCTCCCGGTCGAGCCGCAGAATGTCGAGGGCTCTGCCGTCCGGCTCCCAGGCGACCCGGGCGAGGTAGGCGTCCCGGTTTCCCGTGTCGGCGTAGACGATGCCGCCCGTGTCCAGGTCGAGAACACCCACCCGCACGGCGGGGTTGATGCGCCCCGCCGCCGGGTACTTCTGCCAGCGGACACGCGGATAGGGACGTTCGACTCCCGCGATGGGGAACGCGTCGACCGCCGTGTCGTCGAAGCGGTAGAAGGCGATCCGCCGCCCGTCCGGACTCCACCAGAATCCGGTGGCGTCACGCCCCCAGATTTCTTCCCAGTACACCCAGTCGGTGTCGCCGTTGAGCACCGCGCCGGGGCGACCGTCGCGGGTGAGCGCGCGCTCCTCGCCTTCGGCGAGATCGATCAGGAACAGATTCCCGTCGCGGACGTACGCGATGCGGGTCCCGTCGGGCGAGAACTTGGGATCCTTCTCTTCGGCGCGCGTGCGGGTCAGCGGGCGAGAGTCGCTCTGCCCGAGCGGATGGAGGAAGAGGTCGCCTCCGGCCCGCAGGAGCAGCGACTCTCCGGCCGGCGACCAGAGGACGGCGTCGATGCGGTCGGCTCTCTTCCCTCCGGCCTCCAGCGACGACGCCTCCAGCTCTTTCGCGGTCCGCCCGGTGCCGACGTCGGTGACGTAGACGGCGTCGCCCCCGGCGCCGTCGTAGAGGAAGGCGAGTCTCGCCCCGTCCTCGCTCCAGACGAAGCCGCGCGGCCGCCGCCCCTCGGCCCCCTCGGCGCCGATCAGCGCAGGGTCTATAGGGGCCGCGGGTTCGGCGGTCCCGGGCAGGGCCGCGAGCGACAACGCGATCAGCAAGGCACGGCGCATGGTCGTCTCCTCGGGAGGGTTCCGGTGTGACGCGACTGTAGGGCATCGCTCCGCGGCTTCCAACCGCCCCCGGAGGAACTCGGTGTGCCTCGGGCCGGGCACGGGCCGATAATGCGGTCACCCTTTCGGAGGGCGAATGGAGAGCGAAACTGGAACGGCGGCCCGGACCGACTACCCGGCCTTCCCGGAGCTGCTTCCCGAACCCGACCGGTCGCACCCGCGGTTCGAGGTTCGCTTCGCGCGGACCCCCGCCGACCTCGACCGGGTGGCCCGGCTGCGGTTCGCCGTGTTCAACCTGGAGCTGGGAGAGGGTCTCGACGAGTCCTGGGCCACCGGGCGCGATCTGGACGAGTACGATCCCGGATGCCATCACCTCATGGTCGAGGACCGGAGGACCGGAGCGCTGGCCGGCACCTACCGCCTGCAGACGAGCGCGATGGCGGCGCGGCATCGCGGCTTCTACTCCGCTTCCGAGTTCGATCTGTCCGGATTTCCGGCGGCGCTCCTCGAGGACGCGATCGAGCTGAGCCGCGCCTGCGTGGCGCGCGAGCACCGGAATCACCAGGTCCTGTTCCTGCTGTG
Organism: Acidobacteriota bacterium; assembly: GCA_003696075.1. Classification (NCBI taxonomy): domain Bacteria; kingdom Pseudomonadati; phylum Acidobacteriota; species Acidobacteriota bacterium. Next base: position 27,234 of record RFHH01000181.1, on the reverse strand, counting down.
GCGCGGCCTCGCCCGCTACGTGCGCCGGTCCGGCAAGCGCTTCCTGTTCGGCTGCTGCTCGCTGACGAGCCAGGATCCGGCGGACGGTGCCCGTGCGCTGGCCCACCTGCGGCGGGGCGGCCATATGCATCCCGAGTACCTCGTCCATCCGCGGCCGGGGTTCGGATGCGATGGACCGTCCGCGGCCGGCGGGGAGCGGTGCGAGTTGCCGCCGCTGTTCCGGGTCTACCTGAGGTACGGCGCGAAAGTCTGCAGCCTCCCGGCGATCGACCGGCGGTTCAAGACGATCGACTTCCTCGTCCTCTTCGACGTGACGCGGATGCCCTCCGGCGACTTCCGGCGCTTCTTCGAGTGAGCCACGCGATGCGCGGTCATCTCCGAGCCTTGCTGCGGATTCTCGCACTCGCCGCGGTGACCGGTTACCATGCCGCGGTTCTCTCGGCGCGCCTCGTCTCGGCCCGCCGCGACGAGGACAGGTTGCGACGGCGGCTGGACCAGTTTCGGCGATGGTGCCGGGCGGTGGCGCGGATCTCCGGGATGCGGATCGAACCGGACGGCTCCCCGGCGGCGCCGCCGGTGCTCCTGGTAGCGAACCACCTTTCGTACATGGACGTGATCGCCCTCGGGGCCACCTCTCCGGCGATCTTCGTCGCGAAGGCGCCGGTGGCGCGGTGGCCCCTCCTCGGGCCGATCACGCGCCTGGCCGGAACGATCTTCATCGACCGCGCGCGGATGAGCGATCTGAAGCGGGCTCTGGCGCAGATGGGAGCGGTGCTGGACGCCGGGTTCAGGGTGGCGTTCTTCCCCGAGGGGACCAGCACCGCGGGGGACCGGGTGCTGCCGTTCCGTTCCCCGCTGCTCGACGCAGCGATCCGCCGCGGCCTTCCGGTGCAGCCCGCCGCGATCCGGTACGAAACGGCGCCTGGCGACCCTCCCGCCGGAGAGGCCGTCTGCTGGTGGGGCGACGCCGTGATGGCCCCGCACCTGTGGAGGCTGTTGGGACTGCGGGGATTCACCGCCGCCGTCCGCTACCGGCCCGCGCGCACCGGCCCGGACCGGAAACAGCTGGCCTCGGAGCTGAGAGACGATGTCTGCGAGGCCCTCGGCCTGAGCGAGGAAAGGAGTGAGGAGCGATGCCTTCCCGGAACGGCCTGATCGGGCGCAACGTGGAGGTGCTCAGGCAGGGGGAGGCGCTGATCCGCTCGCTCGACGCCGCCACCTACTCGCGCCCCATCCCTGGCCAGCGGGCCACCGTCGGGGCGCACTTCCGCCACGGCATCGATTTCTACGAGCGCTTCTTCGCCGGGATCGGTGACCGGCGAGTCGACTACGACCGGCGGCGCCGGGACGCCGCCGAGGAGACCGACCCGCAGCGCGCTCTGGCGCGGATCCGCCGCACCGTGCACTCGCTGCGCGAACTCCGGGACATCGGCACCGAGACGCCGCTGCTCGTTCGCGCCGAGTCGGGCTCCGATCCGGAGCGAGCCTGGCAGCCGTCGAGCGTGGGACGGGAGCTCCAATTCCTGCTGTCGCACACGGTGCACCACTTCGCCATCGTCGCGCTCGTCCTGCGTTCCTGGGGCTGCGCCGTCCCGGAGACCTTCGGCGTCGCCCCATCGACGCTCGAGTCCTGGAGTGAGCGTTGACGGACGATGTGCACGCTGAGCTTCGTCGACCGGCCCGAGGGTTTCGAGCTCTTCTTCAATCGGGATGAGCGGCGTGACAGGAAGGCGGCGCTTCCGCCGAGCGTCCACCCCGGACCGCTGCGGTTCCTCGCGCCGATCGACGGGGAGAGCGGCGGCACCTGGATCGCCGTCAACGAGGCGGGCCTCGTCCTGTGCCTGCTCAACCACTACGAGGGGACGGAGGGTGCCGTCGAGAGCGGTTTGGAGAGCCGGGGCCGGCTCGTCGTCGCCCTGGCCGCCTGCCGCTCCGCCGCCGAAGCGGCCGGCGCGGTCACGGAAGGGGTGGCCCGGCGGTTCCGTCCCTTCCGCCTCGTCCTTTTCCAGCACGGCAGCCCGCCGCTGATGGTCCTCTACGACGGCCGCGGGGTCGCCCGCAGCACGCTCGCTTGGGACGCCGAGCCGGTGGTCTCCTCGTCCGTCGACCCGGCCGGGGTGACCCTCTCGCGGCGCCGTCTCTTCCGGCGGTTGGGCCCGTCGGGCCGCCGCGATCCGAACCGGCTCTTCGAGTACCACCGGAGCCACGAGCCGGAGATCGGCCCCTATTCGGTCTGCATGCACCGGCCGGACGCCAGGACGGTCAGCCTGACCCGCGTCTCGGTGGAGCGCGACGTGGCACGGATGTGGTACGCCCCGGGCCCCCCGTGCCGCACGGAGCTCGGCCCGCCCCGGACCCTTCCCCTGCGGCGGCTCCCGCAGGCCTCCCCGCGCGGCGCGTGAGCGGCCGCTCCCGTTTCCGGAAGCGCGCCCGGCGCGCGGCCGCCCTCGCCTACCTGGCGGCCCTCGCCCTGTCGACGGCGGTCCGGGCCTTCCTGCCGGGTTGGGGACCGCCGAGGCCGGGGCAGCGCGTCGCGGTCATCGACGAGCGTGAGGCCGGAACCGGGTGCACGGGCGTTTCGCACATCGCCTGGACCGACCGCCCCGGCCCCCCCGGCCCTCCCGTCCTGCTGATCCACGGAAGCCCCGGCGACGCCCGGGGGCTCTCCGGCCTCGCGGAGCGCCTGGCGGGCTCCCGGCGTGTGCTCGCGCCGGACCTGCCGGGACACGGGGCGAGCGAGCGGGAGCCTTGCGACCTGTCGATCGAGGCGGATGCGTTGCGCCTCGGCGCGTGGCTGGATGCGCTCGGAATCGAGCGCGTGCACGCCGTCGGCTACAGTCTCGGCGGCGCGGTGGCGATCCTGCTGGCGGACCGCTTTCCGGAGCGGGTGGCCTCGCTCACCCTGCTCTCGGCGACGGGCGTTCAGGAACTCGAGCTCCTCGGGGACGCGCGGCTGAACCACGCGCTCCACGGGCTGCAACTGGCCGCCTTGTGGTCGCTCCGCGCGTTCACCCCCCACATGGGGCTGCTCGATCGGACCTTTCCGGTCGTCTCCTACGCGCGCACCTTCTACGAGAGCGACCAGCGGCCGCTCCGGGCGGCCCTGAGGCGCTGGAGCGGCCCCGCCCTGATCGTCCACGGCAAGGCCGATCCCCTGGTTCCCGCCGCCGCCGCGCTGGAGCATCACCGGCTCCTGCCCCAGAGCGAGCTGCTGCTCGACGAGGGGGATCACTTCACCGTCTTCCGGCACCCCGGCCGGATCGCCACCGTCCTGAAGGACTTCCTCGACCGGGTGGACGGCGGTCTGGCCGCGGTGCGCGCCACGGCCGATCCGAACCGCGTGGCGATGTCGGAGCGTCCCTTCGACCCGACGCGGGTCCCTCCGGCGTCCGGCCTGGCGCTCGTCGTGCTTTCCGCGCTCATCGCGGCGGCGACGCTGGCCAGCGAGGATCTGACATGCCTCGCCACGGGGGCGCTCATCGCGGCCGGACGGATTCGATTCCTTCCCGGCACGCTCGCCTGCTTCGCCGGAATCGCGATCGGCGACCTCGGACTGTTCGCGGCCGGGCGCCTGCTGGGGCGCCCCGCCCTCCGGCGGCCGCCGCTCCGTTGGCTGATCCGAGCCGATCAGGTGGAGCGGGCGCGGGCCTGGTTCGAACGCCGCGGTCCCGCGGCGATCTTCGCGGCACGGTTCCTTCCCGGAGCCCGGCTGCCGGTCTACTTCTCCGCCGGTGTCGCGGGGGCCGGGGCGGGTGCGTTCGTTCTCTACTTCTTCGCGGCGGCCGCGCTGTGGACGCCGCTCGTGGTGGGCGGGGCAGCGCTCGCCGGGCGGCCGTTCCTCGCACCGCTGCTGGCGGCGCGCCGGGTGGGGCTGGCCGGAATCGTGGCGGCGGTCGCCGCCCTCGTCCTCGCCGGAAGGCTCGCGGCGGCCGCGGCGACCCACCGGGGCAGGCGCCGGCTCGCCGGGTGGTTTCTCCGCCTCCGTCGCTGGGAGTTCTGGCCGGCGTGGGTGATCTACGGCCTTCTCGCCCCGCGCCTGCTCCACCACGCCTGGCGGTACGGCGGCCTCACGGTGTTCACCGCCGCCAACCCGTGCATCGAGGCGGGCGGATTCGTCGGCGAGTCCAAGAGCGGGATCCTCGCGGCCCTGGAACGCGCCGGCGCTCCCGTGGCGCGCTTCCGGTTGATCCCGCCCGGCGGGAAAGAAGATCGGCTGCGCGCCCTGGAAGCGGCGGCCGCCGCCGTCGGGGGACCGCCGGTGGTCGTCAAGCCGGATGTCGGCGAGCGCGGATACGGCGTCCGGATCTGCCACGACCTCGACCAGGCCCGCCGCCGCATCCTCGATGACGGCGAGGCGCTGATCGTGCAGGAGTACGTGCCGGGGGTCGAGTTCGGGCTGTTTTACGTCCGGCGCCCCGGAGAGGAGAGGGGGTTCCTCTTCTCCGTCACGCGCAAGAGGCTGCCGGAGGTCGTGGGCGACGGCCGCCGCACGCTGGAGAGGCTGATCCTCGACGATCCCCGCGCCGTCGCCCTGGCACCCGTCTACTTCGCCGCCAACGCCGGCCGGCTGGACGATGTCCCGGCGGCGGGCGAGCGGGTCCGCCTGGTCGAGCTGGGCACCCATTGCCGCGGGGCCGTGTTCGAGGATGCAGCGGAGCTGGCCACTCCGGAGCTGTCGCGCCGGATCGACGAGATCAGCCGCCGGGTACCGGGGTTCCACTTCGGGCGCTACGACGTCCGGGCACCGTCGGAGTCCGACCTGGCACGCGGAGAGGGGATCCGGATCATCGAGCTGAACGGAGTCACCTCCGAGGCGACCCACGTGTACGACCCGCGGTTCGGCCTGCGCGAGGCCCTGGCGGTGCTCTCCGAGCAGTGGCGGCTCGCCTTCGAGATCGGGCGCGAGAACCGGGCCCGCGGAGTGCGGCCGACCCCGCTTCGCCGCCTTCTCGCCATGGCGTGGCACCACCGGCGCGGATGACGCCGGTGTGCCGCTTGTCCCGGCCTTGCCGCCGCCGTTCCGTCATGGCCGGCGCCGGGGCCAGACCCTAGATTGGCAGCGTCGACCGGTCTGCCCGGCGGCGGCCACGCCGCCCGGGGACCGGTCCGGGGACGGCCCGTGAGCGGTGGCGCCGAAGGAACGCTCGAGCTCGATCACCTCCTGAGGGTCGCGGTCAAGCAGGACGCCTCCGACCTTCATCTCAAGCCGATGCGGCCTCCGCTGCTCCGGCTCCGGGGAAAGCTCATCCCCCTCCCCGGCCGACCTCTCACGCCCACGGAACTCGATCGCGTCCTGCGCCGGCTCCTCACACCGAAGCGGGCGCGGCTCCTCGCCGAACGGATGCGGGTCGAGTTCGGCTATTCGCTGCCCGGCGTGTCTCGGTTCAGGGCGACGCTCTTCCACCAGCGGGGAACGCTGGCCGCTTCCTTCCGGCGGCTTCCTGCGGCCCCGCCGACGATCGATTCGCTGCACCTGCCGGACCTGCTCAGGCCGTTGGCCGGCCTCGCGCACGGCCTCGTGCTGATCGCCGGACCGCCCGCCTCCGGGAAATCGTCCACCCTCGCGGCGTTGCTGCGGGAGGTGGTGGACCGCCGGCTCGTTCAGGTGTGCACGATCGAGGATCCGATCGAGCACCTCATCGCCGACGGGCTCGGTTCGGTGATCCAGCAGGAGATCGGCGCCGACGTCGCCACCGCCGAGGAGGCGCTGCGCAACGCCATCAGGGACGGGGCCGACGTGATCGCGCTCGACGAGGTCCGCGACGAGCCCACGTGGTCCGCCGTCGTGGACGCCGCCGGCGATCGCCTCGTGATCGCCACCGTGCGCGCTGCGTCGCTTTCGGAGGCGATCGCGGCGGCCGGTGCGGGGGAGGACGAGCGGCGGCGGGCACGGGTCGCCGAGGTCCTCCAGGCGGTGGTCCACCAGCGGCTGGTGGAGCGCGCGGATGGCAGCGGGATGGTGGCGGCGGTCGAGGTGATGCGGCGGACCGACGACCTCGCGGCCCTCGTCGCCCGAGGCCGGCTCGAGGAGATCGTGCCGGCGATCGCCCGGGAGAACGGCGGCCGTGGCATGCAGACGCTCAACCAGTCGCTCGTCGCGCTGGCGGTGCACCGCGTGGTGGAACCGGAGGCGGCGCGGCGGGTCTCCCCCGACGCCGCGGAGTTCGACGCCCTCCTGCGCGGAGTTTGCCAGCGGGCCCTGCACCCGGAGAGGCGGCGCCACGGCGTCAACGAGGAGTCGACGATGCCGACGGAAGCGGAATTCGCTCGGATTCACAGGTTGCTGGATGCCGAGTCCCGGTACGAGAAGCTCCGGCGGGAGACCGAGCGGCAACTCGCCCAGCGGGACGCGAAGATCCGCGAGCTGGAGGAGGAGCTCCGCACGCTCCGTCAGGCGGAGGCGGCCCGCATCCGCGAACTGCGGCACATGGAGGCCGACCGCGAGGAGATCCTCAAGGCGGTCGAAACCCAGAACAAGCTGTACGAGATGGAGGCGAAGCAGACGGCCCGCCGGTTGGAGCAGCTCGAGCGCGAGCTCGAGGAGATGCGGTGCCGCGACCGCGAGCAGGCCGAGCGGATCCGGCGCATCGAAGAGGAACGGCGCCGCGCGGTGCAGGCGTTCGAGGAATTGTGCCGGAGGTACGAATCCAAGCTCGGTGGATTTCCCGCCGACGAACCGACTTCCGAGATGACCGAGGACGAGGACGACGTCTGGGGAGACTGGTAATCGGGCCCTCAGCCCGCCTCTGATGAGGCCGCCTTCGCATCGACGGTGATCTCCGCTTCGTGCCCCTTCGCCTTGAGGATCGCCAGGCAGAGGGCGTGCGGGAGCGTGTCTCCCACCGTGAAGGCGACCGGGACCCAGCTCGAGTGGGTCTCGTCGGAACTCATCTTGATCCAGACCTCCGGGACAGGGTACTCGATCGTGAGCTTCGCCTCGTCGAACTCGCTCAGGAAGATGTCCACGGCCTCGAAGGCGAGGGCCGGGTCGGTGCTGTAGGCGGGATAGGTCTCGTCCGGCATCCCGCTCGTCGCCCCGCAGATCAGGGTGGCGACGAGCCGGTTCAAGGCCGGCCCCGGCGGCAGGTACTCGGGAGGCTTGGGCAGGTTCACGTCCTTCCCCCTCCGGCGTCAGGGCCCCCGAGGGCGCACCCGGCGGGGCCCTCGGGACAATATTCGGCCCCCGTCCGGCCCTGACAAGCGGGGCCCCCGCAACGGCCCTCAACCGGCGGGAGCGTGCCAGTGCTCGGGGGCCACGAACCGCCGGATCGCCTCCCGTGCCGGCTCGAGTCCGAGGTCCGCGCAGAGCCGCTCGATGGGGGCGAGGTCACCGCCGACGAGGCCGCCGGGCCAGATCTCGCGCCACCAGGCACCGCTGGCCTTCAGTCGCTCGAGCCGGTCGAGGTAGGCCCGGCAGAAGAGCCGCCAGAAGCGTGGATCGCCGGAGCGGCGCCGCATGAAACCGGTCCTCAGGCAGGAGCGAACGACGTCCTCTTCGCGCCTCCGGACGATGACCCACCGCGCTGCCGGGAAGGCCGTCGCCCACGCCGGCCACAGGAGCGTGAGCTTGGCGTCCTTGAACAACCAGGGGCGCCGCCCGTCGTACCCCTCGATCCTCAGCGCCTCGAGGACGACCCGCTCCAGGCCCCGGATCCCGGGGACCTCGGCCAGCGCCGGGAGCGGGTCGACGCCGCGCGGGTCGGCGTGAAGGGCCCGGAGGAGCCTCTTGTCGATCTCGTCACGCAAGAAGGCGTTCTCGAAGAACCCCTTCGGATTCTCCGGGGTCGGCTCGACGCAGCGGCCCACGAACGCGCCGCACCTCTCGAGGCACCCGGCGATCAGGGAGGTACCGGAACGGGGCAGCCCCGTCACGAGGATCGGCCGATAGGCCACCGGCAGGGCGTCATCCATCCCTGCCAACGTCGATTCTCCGGGCCGCCTTGTCCAGCCGGCGGCCGGCTCCCCTTCCCGGGGCCGCGGGGAAGGCCCGTCAGTACCAGTACGCGACGAGGCTGACCGCCCAGCTTCCGGTCCGGACGGCGACGTGATAGTCGACGTCGTAGGTGCCGCCCGGTGCCAGATAGGCCGTCATGTCCAGATCCTGGTCGCACGGGGCGTCGTGATGGCAGGCGATGTAGCCGGGGCACCAGCCGGCGCGCGAGAAGGTGCAAGAGGGCCACCCGCAGGCGTTCCACTCCTGGCAGGCGAAGATGCTTCCCGGACTGCAGTCGTCCCGCCACGGCACCGTTTCCCACACGGGCGTGCCGTCGACGATGATCTGGTTCAGGCGATGGCAGAACTCGTCGCAGTTCTGGCAGGAGCCACCCGGGCACTCCGCGCTCGAAGAGCAGGCGCCACCATCGTTGCTCCCGCCGTCGCAGCGGGAGTTCCCCCCATGGCCGGTGGTGAACAGCCGGGTCATGACCTGGGTGGCGGAGGCGGGGATGCTGATCGTCTTCGTCGGCGGGTCGGCGTTGCCGAAGAAGAGCACCTTCACGCCCTTGGCGGGCGGCTTCGGCGAGGCCTCCTCGGGCCGCTCGCTGAAGTGGAAGTCGGCGCTCACCCACCAGTAGCGGACATAGGTGGAGATCTTCGCACCCAGGTACTTCCTTCCGACGAGCAGCGGCCGGTAGGGCGTGATGTCGAGCGTCAGCACGCGCGGCGGAACGACCCCCGAACCGTCCGGGGGCGGCGCATCGGTCCCGAACGGGGTGATGGCCCGCATCAGCTCGAGGTTCTCGTGCGTCCCGACGCAGCTCCCCCCGGTGTCGACGCAGTCGTCCAGCACCAGGAAGAGATGGGCCGTGCGGTCCCAGGGATCGCCGCACGGATTCCAGCCGGGATTCTGGTCGCCGCACTTGTCGGGGGCGATCGGCGGCCCGCACAGCCGGGAGTCGAGCGTGAGCGTGACCGTGATGTTCGTCCAGTCGCCCTCCGGAAAATCGACCGCCAGCAGCTTCTCCTGCCCGTTCGAGCGCTGGATCTCTCCCGGGAGGGGCGGGCAGTTGTCCGCCCCCCAGCAGAGCTTCACCTCGTTCATCGCCCGGAGGTCGATCGTGCCGCCGACGGCATCGACGTGCTCGTTGGAGAAGTCCGACTCGTTCCCGTTCACGTCGATCGCGGTGACCGCCGCATACCAGTTGACGTTGGTCTCCAGGCCGGTGAGGGAGTGACTCGTGGCCATCCCCACGTCGTCGACGAATTCGTACTGCCGGGAAGCGCGCCCGTAGTACACGCGGTAGCCGGTGACCTGATCGGCCGGCTCGGCCGAGGTCCACTGGAGCTCGATCGAGGTGTCGGTCCAGTAACCGGACAGGACGGGGGGCTTCGTGATCGTGCTCTTCTTGGTCCGGCCCTCGTTGCCGGCCGTGTCGACGGCGCTGACCAGATAGAAGGCGTTCCCACCCGGGGTGGCCGCACCCGGATCGACGAAGTCGGTCGAGGTGGACGTCCCGATCTGGTTCGATCCCCCGGACTTGTCCGGGACGAAATCGGGTGTGGCGCCGCGATAGATCTTGTAGAAGTCGACGTTCTCGGGCTGTCCCGCCGCGTCGGTGGTCACCGGCGCCCAGGTGAGGTGGACGTCGGTTCCCTCCCGCACGGCCGTCAAGCCGGTGACGTCGGCGGGGTTGGTGACGTCGGCACCCATGGCGGGCGCCGCGATCAGTGCCGCGCACGCGGCGGCCGCCGCGGCGCCGGCAGGCCAGCGCGACATGAGACCTCCTCGAGCCGGCGACGATCCCCGGAGAGCCGGGCGCGCCGTCCGCCACGTTTCTTACGACGATGCCGCCGGGGCCACAACCGGCCGGTCACGATCCCCCGCGCACGGGGTGGATCACGACACCGTCCGGATAGTCCGGGGCCGGGACCGAGGGGATCGGAGACTTGCCGTCCCCGGCGCGCCAGCCATGCTCCTCCGGGCGATAGACGATGCGGATCGCCCGGAAAGGCGGGTCGGCCCGGCGGGAGATGTAAAGACCGAGCCGCGTCCGGGAGCGCATCGGGAGGGTCGGGCCGATCCCCACCGGTTCGAGGCAGCGGTAGGACGCCCGGCGGCAGAAGGTCTCGAGGACAGCCTCCGGTGTCGGGGCGGTGATCCCCGCAAGCTCACCGCCGGCGGTGCGTTGAAGCTCCACCAGCGCTTTCGGCGGCAGCGGACGCGCCGGCGGACGCGGTGCCGGCCGCTCGCGGGGAGCGGCGGCGGCGGCCGGCGGCGGCGCTTCCTCTCCGGGCGCCGTTTCCTCACCCGCCCGCCGGGGGGTCAGCAGCAGGAGGAGGAGGGCGAGCCCCGACGCGGCGACCGCCAGCCAGGCGGCGCGCCGGTCGAATCCGGCCCGAGGTGCGGCGGAGCTCCCCGCGGCGGCGTTGCGGGCCTTCGCTTGCGCCTGCGCGAGCGACAGCCGGCCCTCCGCGACCTGCAACGCGAGAAGGAACGGGAGCCGGTGGCGTTCCGCGATCCGGCGCGCCTTCTCGACGGCGTGCCGGGGGCGCGGCTCCGGGGGAGCCTCCTCGGCCGGCTGGTCGGTGCCCTCCGAGGTCTCGCCTTCGATCTTTTGGCGCAGAGCCCTGGGTGTCGCCGCCTCGTCGCCGCCGCCGCTCGGCTCGGCCTCTTCGGAGGGAGACGAGGACGCCGCCTCGAATCTCTCCACCGCTTCCCGCGGGATGTTGCTGTAGTGCTCGCCGCAGGCCCCGCAGACGAGGTCGAGCAGCCCGTCCTCGCGCTCCTCGGCCGACATCTCTCGGCCGTCGCCGCATGTGACGCAGAAGAACTGGACCGTGCAGGCGGTCGACACGATGGGCTCGCTCCGGCGGCCCCTCCCCCGGCGATCCGGACGCCACCCGGGGGCCCTGCTGCCGGCGGGAAGGGCTCTCGGCACGCATCGGCCCCCGCACGCCCGACTTGAGCGAGGTCCGGAGGCTCTCGGCCGGCGACGGCAAGGGCCGGTATGCTGGCGGAGCTCGACGGGGGGCGCGGAGGAAGGTCCATTGTTCGGGAAAGCTCTGATCGGTTCGATCGTTTTCGTCGTGGCCCTCAAGGTCCCCGCCTGGTCGGCGTCGAGCGACGACGAGCGCTTCGACCGTCTGGCGTCCGAGTACCTGGACCGGATGCCGGCGCTCTCCCCCGTCGGCGCGACCCTCCTGGGGGATCACCGCGTCGACTCCGAGTTGGACGACGTCTCCCCCGAGGCGCGGCGGGCGCGGGCGGCGTTCGCACGGGAGTTCCTCGGGCGGCTCGCACGGATCGACCGCCGCGCCCTCTCACGGGACCGGCAGGTCGACGCGGCGCTCTTGGAGCACGCGCTGCGCAGCGAGCTGTTCGAACTCGAAACCTTGCAGGAGTGGGCCTGGAATCCCCTCCTGTACACGAGACTCGCCGGAAGCGCGATCTACGGGCTGATGGCGCGTGACTTCGCCCCGCTTCCCCGGCGGCTGGAGAGCGCCGCCGCGCGCCTTTTGGCTCTGCCGCGGTTTTTCGAACAGGTGCGGGCCGCCCTCGACCCGGCCCGCGTTCCGCGCGTCCACGCGGAAACGGCGGCGCGGCAAACCGAGGGATTGCTGGCGGTGCTGGACGAGATGGTTCGGCCCCGTCTGGATGCGCTGGAGGGCCCGTCCCGCCGGCGGCTGGAGCGCGCCCTCGAGAGCGCGCGGGAGGCCATCCGCCGCCACCAGCGATGGCTCGAGGAGGAACTGGTCCCAGCGGCCTCGGGCGACTTCCGGCTCGGCCCCGCGCTGTTCGACGCCAAGCTGAGGCACACGCTCTTCTCGCCCCTCGGCCGCGAGGAGATCCGCTCGCGGGCCGAGGCCGAGCTCGCCCGGGTGCGCGAGGAGATGTACGGGCTCGCGCGGCAGGTGTACGCGCGCCTTTATCCCTACACCGAGTTCCCCGAGAATCCGAGCGAGGCGTACAAGCAGGCGATCATCCGGGCGGCGCTGGAGGTTGCGTACCGGCAGCTCCCGGACAAGGACGCCCTCGTCGAGACGGCGCAGCGCATGCTCGACCGCGCCACCGCATTCGTCCGCGAACACGGCCTGGTGAGCCTCCCGGAGGATCCCGTGGAGATCATCGTGATGCCGGAGTACCAGCGGGGCGTGGCGGTGGCCTACTGCGACGCCCCCGGTCCCCTCGACGTCGGGCAGAAGACCTTCTTCGCCGTCGCGCCGCTTCCCGCCGGGTGGACCGACGAACAGGTCCGGTCGTTCCTCCGGGAGTACAACCTGATCTCCATGGCCGAGCTGACCGTCCACGAGGCGATGCCCGGCCACTATCTCCAGCTCGCCCGCGCCAACCGGTACCCCTCCAGGCTCCGTGCCGTCCTCGCCTCCGGTCCCTTCATCGAGGGATGGGCCGTCTACGCCGAGAAGCTGATGGCGGACGCCGGCTTTCCGGACGACGACCCGCTGACGAAGCTGGTGAACCGCAAGTGGTACCTCCGCGTCATCGTCAACGCCCTCATCGACCAGGGCGTCCACACCTCCGGTATGACCCGCGAGGAAGCGATGCGCCTCATGGTGGAGACGGCGTTCCAGGAGAAGAGCGAGGCGGAGGGGAAGTGGCGGCGCGCCCAACTTACCGCGGTCCAGCTCTCGACGTACTTCGTCGGCTACCTGGGCCACGCCGACCTGCGGCGCGAGGCGGAGCGCCGGTGGGGGGACGCCTTCGACCAGCGCCGATACCACGACCGGCTGCTCTCCTTCGGATCGCCGCCGGTACAGTTCGTCCGGGCCTTGCTGTTCGACCTGCCGATTCCCGCTTCCCCGGCGGAAACCGCGCCGGGAGCGCAGGAAACCGGCTCCCGGCGAAAGAGCAGCGAATAGCCGCGCTTGTCGCCCCGGCCGGAGCGGGCCGATAATCGCCCGGTGAAACGATCATCTGGCGGGAGGTTCCGCGCACGCCGCTTCAATCCGTCGGTGGAAGCGGTTTCCACCGGGGCGGCCGGAGAGTCCCGCCGCTGTCGCTTGCGAGCGCTGTGTGGTGTTCCGAGCGAGTGAGGTCAGCGAGTCATGGCACGCGGTACCGTGAAGTGGTTCAACGACGCCAAGGGTTACGGTTTCATCCGTCAGGAAGACGGGACGGATGTTTTCGTGCACCACACGGCGATCGAGGGTTCCGGGTTCAAGTCGCTCAACGAGGGTGAAGTTGTCGAGTTCGAGGTGACCCAGGGTCCGAAGGGGCTCCAGGCCAGCCACGTGAAGCGCTCGCAGGGCTGAGCGAAAACGGAACCGGGACGGCGGCGCCCCCGGCACCGGGGGCGCCGTTCTTTTTGGTGCCTTTCCGACGGGGCGTTTTCGCACCGAACTCGCTCCGCGCCGATCGGCTGCCGCGGTGGAGCGCCCCATCGGCGGTCGACCGCCAAAAGTCTCGACGAGTCACCCCTTTGACCGGCGCTGCGCACGATCGAAGCAGGACTTCGGTTCTGTGACGAGCGGACTCGCCGAGCCGGTCCTGCCCGGAGAGCCGCCTCACCGCCGCTGGCCCCCGTCAGGCGGCGGCGAGCGCGCCCCGGACCTGTTCGCGGTCGTCGAAGGAGATCGCGTCCGCACCGGCCCGGCGGGAAGCGATATCCTGATCCGCCTTTGCCACGCACGGGCCGGGACGCGGCGCCGTCCCAGCGGGAGGATCGCCGTGGCGGAGCGTGCCACCGAACTCGTCAAGGCCGCCTCGGACTTCGTCTGGGGCCCGCTCCTGCTCATCCCCCTTCTGCTGCTCACGGGCATCTGGCTGACGTTTCGCCTGCGAGGGCTTCAGTTCACCACCCTCGGGCACTCCCTCTGGCTGGCGCTCGTCGTGCGCCGCGAAGAGGGCGCCGAGGGGGACATCTCGCACTTCGAGGCGCTGATGACCGCACTCGCCGCGACGGTGGGCACCGGGAACATCGTCGGCGTCGCGACCGCCATCGCTCTCGGCGGTCCGGGAGCCCTCTTCTGGATGTGGGTCACCGGCGTGCTCGGCATGGCGACGAAGTATTCGGAAGCGCTGCTGTCGGTGAAGTACCGGGACACCGACATCCGCGGGGAGCAGTGCGGCGGGCCGATGTACTACCTGGCGCGCGGGATTCCGTGGCCGTGGATCGGTCGAGCCCTCGGGTGGCTTTTCGCCCTGTTCGCCGCCTGCGCCGCGTTCGGGATCGGGAACATGGTGCAGGCCAACTCGATGGCCTCCTCGCTCCACGACGCTTTCGGCCTGCCGCCGTGGGTGACCGGCGCCCTCGTCACGGCCGCCGCCGCGGCGGTGATCCTCGGGGGGATCCGGTCGATCGGCCGCTTCACCGGCGTCTTCGTCCCCTTGATGATCGGAGCCTACATGCTCGGCTCCGGCTTCGTCATCCTGGTCAACCTGCCGCACCTTCCTGCGGCTTTGGCACTCGTGCTGGGCGGGGCGTTCTCCGGGACGGCCGCCGCGGGAGGATTCGCCGGGACCGCCGTGCGGGAGGCGATCCGATTCGGCGTGGCGCGCGGCATCTTCTCCAACGAGTCGGGGCTGGGATCGGCAGGCATCGCCGCCGCCGCCGCCCAGACGCGGGAGCCCGCCCGTCAGGCTCTCGTGTCGATGACCCAGACCTTCATCGACACGATCGTCGTCTGCTCGCTCACCGGGCTGGCCATCATCGTGACGGGGGCGTGGAAGACGGGACTCAACGGCGCCCCGCTGACCCAGCACGCCTTCCGCACCGCGCTGCCGGGGGAGTCCGGCGCCTGGATCGTGGCCCTCTGCCTGGCGATGTTCGCCTTCTCCACGATCCTGGGCTGGAGCTACTACGGCGAGAAGAGCATCGAGTACCTGCTCGGCCCGCGAGCGGTGCTTCCCTACCGCGTCCTCTTCGTGGCGGCGTGCTTCGTCGGCGCGGTGAGAAGCCTCGATTTCGTCTGGTCGATCTCCGACGTGATGAACGGGCTCATGGCGCTGCCGAACCTGGTCGGATTGCTCCTCCTGAGCGGGGTCGTGGCCGAGGAGACGCGGCGCTACCTCGAAGCGCACCGCTGACCGGAAACCGCGGTCACCCGACGCGGAGCGCCGCCAGCGCGACCGGCGGGCCCATGTCGTCGGGGAGCATCGCCGCGAGCCGCCGGATGGTCGGTTCCCACGCCGGCCGCCGCACCCAGTCCCGGGCGTCGACCCGGCGCGAGCGGAGCGGCGGCCCGCCGAACCGGGCCACCCAATCGGGCCGCCGGCGGCCCTGGTTGTCGACCGCGACGCCCACGAAGCCGCTTCCGCGGCGGTAGAACGCGAGGAGCCCGAACCCCCGCTCCCCCTGTCCCGAAACGTGAATCAGCCCGACCCGCCCCCGCGGGCCGTCCAGAATCTCCGCCAGCACTCCCTCGACGAGCGGGTGGCCGGAGGCGAAGAAGTCTTCGTGCTCGCGGACCACCGCCTCCGACCGGTCGAACGTCCCGGTGAACTCCGACCCGGACGGGACCCCGGGCAGCGACTCCACCGCGGCACGGGTTCCGAGGCGGATCGACCAGCTGCGTCCGTCTCGCAGCGGCTCCACCTCGAATCCGAGGCGCTCGCAGGCGGAGAGAATGACCTCCTGCGTGAGAGACTCGAGTTCCGCGGGAACGCGGCGGAGGATCCCGCCGGCCAGCTCCGGGCGGTAAGGCTCGCGGTGCAGCTCGCGGAAGGCCGCCGCCTCGATCCGGCTCCGTGCCCCGTGCGCGCGGCGCGCGAGGCGCTCGACGAGCGCCGGTTCGATCTCGTCGCAGCCGGTGACGGCGGCCTGCGCGATCGCGGTGGCGACGGGGGACAATTCGCGGACCAGGCCGCCGGCCGGCCGCTCGAAGAGCCCGAGCCGCTCGTAGAGGCGGACGATCGACGCACCGAGGCCGCCCGGGGGGCGGAAGTAGACGATCTCCACCGGATCCCGGCGCCCGATGCGGTCGAGGCGGCCGATGCGCTGTTCGACGACCTGAGGGTTCCAGGGAAGGTCGAACAGGACGATCCGCGTGCAGAACTGGAAATTCCTCCCCTCCCCGCCGCATTCGGTGGAAACGAGAATCGGGGGCCCCGAAGACCTCCGAAAACGCGCGACCTCGAGATCGCGTTGCGCCGCGCCGAGCTGTTCGTGGAACGCGGAGGTCGGGATCTGGGCGCGCCGGCTGAGCTCCTCCCTGATCCACTCGAGCGTCTCCCGGTGCGCGACGAAGACGAGCGCCTTCTCGCCCGCCTCTCGCCACCGGCGCGCCTGGTCGGCGAGCCAGACGATCCGCGGATCCTCGCGGGCCGCGGCTCGCGCGAGGCGCCGCAGGTGCGCGGCGTCAGCGGGAAGGCGCGCCTCGAGGGCCGGACCCGACGACAGCGCAGCCTCGATCCGGGACGCGAGGGTCCGCCGCTCGACCTCGTGACGCGGCGGCCGGGACCGGAGAGCCCCCAGCAGCCGCTCCACCTCGCGCCACCCGTGCCCGTCCGGCAGATCCACCGGCCGCGGCACGCGCGGCGCGAGCCCTCCCAGGTCGGCGCGACGCGTGGCGCTGGTGCAGGGAGGCAGCGGCCGGCGCGCGGCCAGGCGCTGGGCCACGTCGATCTCCTCCGGAAACTCATCCGGCCTGAGCAGTTGGAGCAGCCGGAAAAAGCCGTGCGCGTCGTCCTCGAGCGGGGTGGCCGTGAGCAGGAGCACGTGGCGGGTCGCCCTCGCGAGGGGAGCCACCGTCCGGTACGCCGGGTTCCCGGGGTGGCCGGGCGGCCTCCGGAGGCGATGCGCCTCGTCCACCACGAGCAGATCGAATCCGGCCGAGGCCGCCAGCTCGGCGAGCCGCCGGTCGCCGACCAGCAGCTCGAGCGCGACGATCATCCGCTGGTGCGCCTCGAACGGATTGAACGCGCGCCCGTGCTCCCGCTCGACGTCGCGAAGCCGCTTGTCGTCCATCAGGACGAAGACCTGGTGGAACTTGCGCCACAGCTCGCCGAGCCACTGGATGGTGAGAGTCTCGGGAGCGACGACCAGAACGCGGGACACCCTGCGCGTCCGGATCAGGTGGCTGGCGATCAGGCAGGCCTCGACCGTCTTTCCGAGTCCGACCTCGTCCGCCAGGAGCCAGCGGACCGGATCCTGGCGGACCGCGCGCTCGGCGCAGTGGAGCTGGTGCGGGTAGATCTCGATCCGGCCGCCGAGGAACGACCCCAGGCCGTCCGCCTGCCGCAGGTTTTGCAGGTGCAGGGCGTCGATGCGGTTGGCGAGGTCGTCGATCGGGTCGACCTCTCCCCGCGCCAGGCGGTCCACGAGCGACCCGCCTCCCGACTCCGGCCAGAGCTCCTCGGCCGCGACGACCGTCCCGTCCTCGAGGGCACACCGGCCGTCCGCCAGCACCCCGGCGACTCGGACCGGCCGGCGGCCCAGCCGGGCCTCCGTCCCGGGACCGGGGACGAACGGAACGAGCGCGTCCGACGCCGCGGCCAGCCGCACCGGCTCGTCCGCCCCGGCGAAGCGCACCAGGATCGTCCGGCCCTCGACGGCGATCACCTCCCCCGGGCCGAGTTCGGGGTTGAACCGGTGCGTGAGCCGATCACCCGCCTTCCAAGTGCGCATCGCCCTGAAGGTTAGCCCCGGTTCCCCGGCCGGGGTAGCCCGGCTCTCCGGGGATGCCCGGGCCCGGCCGCCCGTGGGCGCCCCGGCCCTGCGGCTGGCGGCGCGGAGGAGCCCGGTGATCGCCGGCATCCTCGCGGCGGCACGGATGCCGCGCGGGACCGGTTCCGCCGCGGCGGGGCGCAGGGCCCGCACGGAGCGGGAGTCCGGGAAGGCCCTGCTCCATCGCCGCCGGGCGCGACGTGCATTCGACAAGGTGCGTCGCTCGATCGAACCCGCGGCCCGCGAGCGGGCTGCGGCGCCGCGCGCCATCCGGCCGCGCGGTCATCGTCCAAGCTCGCCGCTTCTCGAGAAGCCGAAGCGCGGCTCGCACCATCCGGTGCGCCCCGAAAGCTGCGGGGCATCGATCGTGCCCTGTCCGCCCCGGCCCCGACGCCCACCTCGGGCGCGGGGAACGGCCTCCTCTCCATCCGGATCCCGCTGTCGCCTTTCGATCGACCCGGACGGAACGGGCCGCTCGTCCCGCTCGCGGAGCCGCTCGCGACCTCGCCGCCAAGGCGCGGTTGCCTCCGGGCCATCCCCCCGGTATCTGACCGGTCAGGCGAGGGCTTCGTCTCGCTGCGAGGGTCCGATGAGAGAGGTTCGCGGTCCGGTCGTCCGTGTGATCGTCGTGGCATCGCTCGTCGCGCCGTCGTGGGCCGGCACACCGCCGGCGGGAACGGGCGGCGAGACGCGTCCCCGGCCGGGACACCTCGAGGTCCCGGTCCCGCCGCCGGAAACGCCACCCCCGCCGCGCAGCGAGCGGACGACGAGCGCCGCTGCGCAGGTGACGCGCGGGAACTTCACGAGCGTCCAGGTGAACGTGGACGCCGCCGGCAACAACATCGTCGGGGACGCCGCCAACGAGCCGTCGATCGCGATCGACCCCACCGACCCGAACAACATCGTCATCGGGTGGCGGCAGTTCGACGACGTCGGATCGAGCTTTCGCCAGGCGGGGTATGCCTACAGCCACGACGGGGGGAAGACCTGGACCTTTCCCGGTGTACTCGAACCGGGGCAGTTCCGCAGCGACCCGGTGCTCGACGCCGACAGCAACGGGGTCTTCTACTACTACTCCCTCTCCTCCACCACCAATGCCGAGATGTTCATCTCGCGCGACAAGGGCGTGACGTGGGAGGGACCGATCCCCGCGCAGGGAGGCGACAAGAACTGGCTCACGGTCGACACGACCGGTTTGCCGTCGGATGGATTCTTGTACCCGATCTGGAACTCGCAGTTCACCTGCTGCGCCCCCGGCACCGACCACGGGCGCTCGATCGACGGCGGCTACACCTATCAGGGCCCTTGGGCCAGCCCGGTGAACTTCCGCCCGAAGTGGGGAACGATCGCCGTCGGGCCCGACGCCGAGGTCTATTTCACGGGAGCGAACCTCTCGGCGACGGGCCACGTGATCCTGCGCTCCGACAGCCTCAAGGATGGAACGAACGGCTCTCCGAAGTTCGAGCTGGCGAAGTCGATCGACTTGGGCGGCACCACGAGCAGCGGCGGGACGCCGAACCCCGGCGGGCTCCTCGGCCAGGTCTGGGTGGCCGTGGACCGTTCGAACGGTCCCTCGCGCGGCTATGTCTACGTCCTCGCCTCGGTGGATCCTCCCGGCGCCGATCCGATGTCGGTGCACCTCGTCCGCAGTACCGACGGCGGGCAGACCTGGTCGGCGCCGATCCAGGTCGACGACGATCCGACGGGCACCAGCTACCAGTGGTTCGGAACGCTCTCGGTGGCGCCCGACGGGCGCCTCGACGTGGTCTGGAACGACACGCGCAGCGATCCCTCGGGGGTGATCTCCGAGCTGTACTACGCCTACTCCACCGACCACGGAGAGACGTGGTCGGCGGGGATCCCGGTCAGCCCCGCGTTCGACTCGACGATCGGGCATCCCCAGCAGAACAAGATCGGGGACTACTACCACATGAGATCGGACGCCGACGGGGCGGCGGTCGCCTATGCAGCCACCTTCAACGGCGAGCAGGATGTCTACTTCCTCCGCGTCGGCGACTGCAATGCCAACGGCGCCCACGACTCCCTCGACGTCGGCCCCGGCGGGAACAGCGCCGACTGCAACGCCAACGGCATCCCGGACGAGTGCGAGCCCGACTGCAACGGGAACGGCATCGCCGACGGCTGCGATCTGTCCTCCGGGACCAGCTTCGACTGCAACCTGAATTTCGTTCCCGACGAGTGCGACATCTCCTCGGGAGATTCGGCCGACTGCAACTCGGACGGCCGGCCCGACGAGTGCGACGTGACGCTCGACGTCGAAACCGACGAGGGCTGGACCGTCGGGGATCCGTCCGACACCGCCACCACCGGAATCTGGGAGCGCGTCGATCCGATCGGAACCGAAGCGCAGCCCGAGGACGACCACACGCCGAACGGCGTCTACTGCTGGGTCACCGGCCAGGGCTCGCCCGGCGGGAGCATCGGCGAGAACGACGTCGATGACGGCCGCACGACGCTCTTCTCGCCCGTCTTCGATCTTTCCGGGATGTCGGACCCGACGATCGGCTACTGGCGCTGGTACTCCAACGACAAGGGTTCGTCCCCCGGGGAAGACGTGTTCACCGTCGACGTGTCCAACGACGGCGGAGCGACCTGGGTCAACGTCGAGACGGTCGGTCCCACGGGACCGGATACCGTCGGCGGCTGGATCTACCACAGCTTCCGGGTGGCCGACTTCGTCACCCCGACGGCGAACGTCCGGCTGAGGTTCATCGCTGCGGACGAGGGGGCGGGGTCGATCGTCGAGGCGGCCGTCGACGACGTGACGGTGATCGACTGCTCCGCCTGCGGCGCGGCCGTTCCCTCCGAGGGCACGGGGCTCATGCTGTCGCGGTCGAGCGGGACGGTGGCCGATCTGAGCTGGGATCCGATCCCCGGAGCCGACACCTACAACGTCTACCGGGGCAGCTCGCCGGACGCGACCGATCTCGCCTGCTTCCAGAACGGCATCCCGACGACCTCGACCCAGGACGACGGCGCCCTCCCGCCGCCCGGAGGATCGTTCTTCCACGTCGTCACCGGACGGAATTGCGCCGGCGAGTCGCCCCTCGGCGCGGGAAGGACCCCCGTCTCGGCCTGCCCGTAGAGTGGGGGAGAACGGCGGCCGGGCCTACCGCCGGTCCAGCACGAAGCGGACCACGACGGCGATGGTCATCTCGAACGGGGCACCGTCCAGCCTCGCCGGCTCGTACCGCCACTGCGAGACCGCTGCGGCGGCCGCCTCGACCATTCCCCGGTCGAGCACGGGCGCGTTCAAGACCCTCAGGACCCGGAGCGTTCCATCGGTCGCGACGCTGCACAGGAGAACGACCTTGCCCTCTTCGGATGTCTTGCGGGCGACCTCGGGGTACTCCGGCATCACCTTGTGCACGGCGCGCGGAGGCGAGAGCCGGCTGGGATCGACGAGCGCGGCGAGCCCCCACGACTTAGGCTCCATCTTCGTGCCGCACTTCCGCATCGCGTCGATCAGCGCGTTGACCCCAGGAGCCACGCGGAAGGACAGCTCCCGCCTTTCCCCGCCGCCCTCCTGGATCGCGATCCGCACGCGCCGGGCATCCGACAAATAGTCGAGAGTCGCCGCAGGGTCCGTGGCCGTGAGGCCGCCGGGAACAGGGACGAACTCGTACGTGCGGGCATCCTTCCCATCGGCCTTCCATGGCAGAAGCGCCGCCTGGCGCACACCGAGGCCGCCTTCGATCCGCACGCCGCCCGACCCGCGATCGCACGTCCAGATCATCCTGACCGTCGGCGGCCCCGCGGCCTTCTCGTCCTCTTCGGTGGGGATGGCCGCGCGAAGCGACCAGGACCCGTCGGCGCTCGAGTAGAGCGTCTCCGTCTTCCAAGCGCCGAGCGCGATCCGTTCCCGCTGGAGATGCCACCGCTCCGCCAGCCCGTCGTAGCAGGCGAGCCGCCCGTCCGCCGAGTCGATCGCCGCGCAGCGGTCGAACTCGGCCCGCGCCGCTTCCGCCGTTCGCGGGGCGTCTTCCCCGCCGGCCGCGGGAATCGCTCCGGCGGCAACCGCCGCGATGAGGGCCGCCGGTCGCAAATCGCGCTCCTTTCCGGACAGGGGACGCCGGGCGTAGCCTGACATCTCCGTCCTCGGGAACCTCCGGGCTCGACAGCAGCCCGGCACCCCGGCCGCGGGGCCGGCCGCCCTCGAACCTCGCAGCGGCAAGGTGCATCCGCGACGGCGCGTCGCGCCGGCCGATTCCTTGCCCCCGAGGAAGTTGCGGCCACCGGCGGCCCTTCGCTCGGGCCCGATCCCCTCTCCCCGCTTCACCGACGGGACGTGCCCCCTGGACGGTGCGATCCGCCGTCCGACCGACGGGGAAACGACCGGCATCGGTCAGAAAGCGCTTCCGGAGCTCGCCGGAGCCGGCCGATCGCCACGAGTCGAGGGGATGGCCGGAAAAACGCTCGCCGCCGGGAATGCGCCTCGTTCTCGACGGCAAGGACCGGGGTCCGCCGGACCGCGGATGCGCCCCCGCCGGCGCGCGGCCGCCCCGGAGCCGCGGAAGGGCGGCACCGGCCGGATTTCAGCGTCCGGCCGGGGCCAGCACCTCTTCCGCGGCGGCGCAGACCTCGCCCGCGTTTTCGACCTCGACCTCGGGGGCGGCCGGTGCGATCGCGTACCGCGCGGTTCCGTCCTCCCGGCAGGCTACGAGCAGCCAATCGCCGGCGGCGGGCCAGAGCGAGGGGTCGGCCAGCGCTTCGAGCACTTGCCGCGGACCGGGGGCGGCGGCGGAGTCGATTCTCCGGACGGCTCGATCGACGAGCTCGCGGGCGGGCACCCAAAGGGGGGTCCGGCTGGCGGTCTCCCGATCCATCAGCGGATCGCGGATCGGGACCGCCGCCACCAGCAGCGACGAGACCTCCACCGCATCGGCGGACGGGTGGGCACCGAACCGCTCGAGGCGCGTTTCGAAGCGCCAGCGGGCCGCCCACAGCGGCCGGCCGGCCAGGTCGAGCGCGGCCGGTCCCGCCCGCAGCGTGCGCTCGACGCCGTGGTAGCGCCCCTCCCGGGCGACGAGCGTGCGCCCCTTCCAGTCGAGGATCGATCCCGTCGGCCGGTCTCCGACCTCCCGCTTGCCGAACGCGATCGCGCCGGGCAGTTCCGCCAGCGCGTCCGACCAGAACGCAGCTTCGAGGCTCGAGCCCTCCTCCAGCGTCACGTCACGGCGGCGAACCACCCGCGCGAGCCTGCCGGTCCGGATCGTCCGCGGAGCGGCCTCCGACACCGCCTCGGCCATCACCCCGCACGCCTCGGCCGCGAGCGGCCCGGGCCTGCTGAAGAACCGGTTGCGCCGCTCGCCGAAGACGAGGATGTCGGCCACCGTCTCGTCCCCGGTCACACGGCAGATCCAGACGGGGAGTGCCGACGAGGCGAACGCCTCGGCCGAGAGCGGTTCCCGGGGGAAGGCCATCCCGGCGAACGGCCTGGCGAAGTCGGGCGCGGTCAACGCCCGAAGATGCGAAAGGAGGGCGTCCTCGAGGGCGAGCGCATCTTCCGGATCGAGGTCGGCGGCGATCAGAAGCCGCCCCCTGGCGGCGGACTCGCCGCGTTCCCCGGTAGCGGGTTCCCGTTCGACCTCCTGCCGGAAGGAGAACCCGATCAGCTGCCCGTAGACGGCGTCCCGGCGGCACCGGAAGGCTCCGCGCTCGCAGTCCGGCTGCGGCAGCTCGAGGTGCACCACGGAGCGCCACCGCCACTCCACCGTCCCGCCGATTTCCTCGACCAGCTCGGCGCGCGAGTACACGGGGCTTCCCGGGAGCCCCTCCGGCGCGGCCGCGGCCGCGGAAAGGAACGACCACGCCAGCAGCACGGCGAGAAGCCGTGCCGGTCGCCGCCCCCGCTGCGACCGTTCCGCCGACACACGGCCGCGGAAAGCCGCGCCGCCGCGGCGCACCGCCGCCTGCCGGCCCGGCGGGCCAAGCGAAACGATCATCGGAGCACCGGCGCGGCCGGCAGGTCGCAGGATCGTCCGGCCGATCCGGGCCGGTCGAGGAACGCCGCCACCCTCGACTCCGACCAGAACTCCCCTCCGTGGCCGAAGCTGACGAAGCCGACATGGCCGCCGTGCCGCGGAAACTCCGCATGGAGGAAAGAGTGCCCGCGCGCCAGATCGGACGGGTAGCACCCACCGGCCAGGAAAGGATCGTCCCGCGCGTTGAGCAGGAGAGACGGAACGGCGAGGTCGGGAAGGACGTGGAGGGAACTCGCGCGCCTCCAGTAGTCCTCCGCCGACGCGAAGCCGTGGACCGGTGCGGTGTACAAGCCGTCGAACTCGCGGAACGTCCGCACGCCTCGAAGAGCCCTCGGATCGATCGCTCCGGGGAAGCGCCGCGACTTTTCCCGGACCTTTCGCGCCAGGGTCCGCAGGAAGTATCGCATGTAGGGCCGGCGCGAAGGACGGGCCATCGCCTCGGCGCTCGCCGCGAGATCGCACGGCGCGGAGATCGCCGCGGCAGCGGCGATCCGGGCTTCGACGCCGCGTCCCCGCTCGCCGAGGTATTTCAGCACCAGGTTGCCGCCGAGGCTGAAGCCGACGAGCGCCACCCGGGCGTATCCGGCCTGCAACGCGCGGCGGACGACGGCGTCGAGGTCTTCGGTCGCCCCGCTGTGATAGCTGCGGAGCAAGCGATTCGGCTCGCCGCCGCAGCCGCGGTAGTTCCAGGCGAGCACGTCCCAGCCGCGGCGGGCCAGCGTTCGGGCCATTCCGCGCATGTAGACCCGCCGGGAGTTCCCCTCGAGGCCGTGGCAGAGGATCGCGACGCGGTCCGCACCCTGCCTCCACCAGTCGAGATCGAGGAAATCCCCGTCGGGAAGCTCGAGCCGCTCGCGGGCGAACGGGACGCCGGGAACCCGCCGGAGCTGGGCTCCGATCAGCGTCTGCAGGTGCGGATTCCGCAGCAGGACGGGCGGGCGGTAGCCCGAGGGTTCGATCAGCGGCATCGCCGTCCCGCGGCGGGCCGGTGGGATCGGCGGTCACCCCGGCGGTCGGTGGCGGCGGAGTGCGTCCGGTCCGCAACCGGCATCGCGGGCCTCCCGACGGCTCAGAGATTTCCCCGGCGCGCCTGCTCCATCTCCAGAGCCTCGAACAGCGCCTTGAAGTTCCCCTTGCCGAACGATTCGCTCCCGCGGCGGCAGATGATCTCGAAGAACAGCGTCGGCCGGTCCTGGAGGGGCTTGGTGAAGAGCTGGAGGAGGTATCCCTTGTCGTCTCGATCGACCAGGAGCCCCAGCCTCTCGACCTCTGCGCGATCCTCGGCGATCTCGCCCACCCGGTCCCAGACCGTCTCGTAGTAGGCGCGCGGAACGTCGAGGAAGTCGACGCCCCGCCGGCGCAGCTCCCCGACGGTGGCGAGGGCGTCACCCGTGCGGAGGGCGAGATGCTGCACCCCGGGAGTCATGTCGTGCCACTCGAGGTATTCCTGGATCTGGCTCTTCCGGCGGCCCTCTGCGGGCTCGTTGATCGGCATCTTGATCACGCCCGATCCGGAGTCCATCACCTTCGACATGAGCGCCGAGTACTCGGTCGAGATGTCCTTGTCGTCGAAGTGCTTGAACAGCGTGAAACCGAGCACTTCCTCGTACCAGCGCACCCACTCGTCCATCTTCCCGAGCTCGACGTTGCCCACGCAGTGGTCGATGAACTCGAGGCCGCAGGGACGCTCGCGGTTGTGGCGGTTGATCGCCTCCGCGCCCGCCGGCTCGAACCGGGGCATGAAGCGTCCTCCCTCCCGGACCGCGTCGAGAGTGTAGCCGCCGTGGCGGCTGACGAAGCTGTGGATCACGCGCCCGTAGGTCCGGATCCCCGCTCGCACCACGGTCCCGTTCTCGTCGCTTTCCTCGACCGGCTCGTAGGCCGGTTCGGCCCCGTTGGCGACGGCCCGCTCGAAAGCGGCGGCCGCATCGCGGACGGTGAAAGCGACGTCCTTGACCCCGTCGCCGTAGCGCTGGACCTCGAGCGACGCGGGGTGCTCCTTGTGCAATCCGGTCGTCAACAGCAGCCGGATGTTGCCCTGGGTGAGCAGGTACGAAGCCTCGTCCCGGCTGCCGGTCGTCAGATCCGCGCGCTGCCGGATCTCGAAGCCGAAAAGGCCGGCGTAGTACCAGGCCGCCTGCTTGGCGTTCCCGACGTAGAAGCGGACGTGATCGACGTCGATCAGGCGAAGCGGATCGTTCGCGGGCGATCCAGCCCGTCCAGGGTTCGTGTCCGGCATCTCCTCCTCCCTCGCGCGCGGCGAGACCGCGCGCTCCGCGGCGGGCGCGGCGCGGATTCTAGCGCGAAACGGGGATCCCGCCGGAACTCAGCGGGAAACCTTGAGAACGGGCGGGTCTTCCTCGACGGCGTCGTAGCCGAGGCGGCTGATGGCTCTCGCGATCGCCTCGGGCCGGATCCGGCGGGGGTCGTAGGTGACGAGCGCCGTTCGCGCCCGGAACGAGGCCTCGACGTCGATGACGCCATCGAGCTGGGCGAGTCCCTGCCGGACTTCGCGCTCGCACCCGGTGCAGTTCAGCCCCGGGACGCGGAAGAACACCTGCTCGGCCGCCGCCGCGGCCGGCTGGCTCCCGGAGTCTCCGGCCCGGCCGGCCAGCCAGCCCGCCGCCATCAGCAGCAGACCGGCGAGCACGAGGCCGACCGCCCAGCCCGGGACACGTCGGTTGGGTCGAGCCATCCCGTCGGTCCTCGAGGCGGAGTATGACGCCGGGCGGGCGGCCGCGCCAGATTCCGCTCGCGGCTCACCCCCGGGCGCCGCGGAGAAGCGGGCGCAGATCGCGGCGCAACTGCGTAGCGCTGTCGAACCTCAGCGAGGGGATCCCGAGACTCGCCGCCCCCCGGACGTTGCGTTCGCGGTCATCGACGAACAGGATCGCCGAGGGACGAACGCCGATCCGACGCGCGACGCGGAGGAAGTACTCCGGATCGGGCTTGCGCGCTCCGACCTCGTACGAGGGGTGGTGTCCGGAGGCGAAGAGGTCGAGCTCGAAGCGCTCGCGGATCGCTTCGTACCAGGGGCTGTAGTTCGACAGCACGTGAACCGGCCGGACGCGGGCGATCGCCCGGGCGAGGTCGCGCATCCCCGGGACGAACCGGTAGCGCCGGAAGAGGGCCCGCCGGAGCCTCGCCGCGTCGAGCGTCCGGCCGCTGCCCGGCAGGAAGTAGCGCGCGGCGTACCCCTCCTCGTCGATCTCGCCGAGCTCGAACGCCGGCCAAGCGCCCCGGTCGACGAGGCCCTCGAGATCCTCGATGCGCTCCCCGGTCGCCTCGGCGAGCGCCTCCCGGAACGGGTCGACGATGAGGGTGTCCATCAGGTCGATGCCGACCACGCGGATCCGCTCCCACTCGATCCGTGGGGCCGTGCCCGCCTCCGGTGCCACGCGTGTTCCTCCCGGCCCCGACAGGGAGCCGCCGGGAGTCTCGACGGGGTCGCGGCGTCCCGCAACCGGGACGGGAGGCTCTCTCCGCCGGCCCGCCGGCGGGCGGCGGGCGGGAAGGGGACCGGAGCGGGCCGCGGGCCAGCCCGGCGAGTCGATCGACCGGTCCTGGCGACCTCGGGGGCGATTCGCGCGGGGGCTCCCGTCGGATCAGGGCCGACGAGCGAGCGCACTGGGCGCGGCGGCCCTCCGGCGGCCTTCTGCGGCCTATCG
>RFHH01000180.1 GCA_003696075.1 Acidobacteriota bacterium | reverse complement strand
GCTACCGGAAGGCGTACGAGCGGAAGCTGCGGGCCCGGCCGAAGGAGAAGCTCCCCGCGGCGTGAGCGGGAAGTCGGAAACTCCCGGAAGACGAAGCCTCGCCCCTCGGCCGAGCGCGATCGCGACGGTCGTCCTCTCTGCGGCGCCCTTTCGGTCCTTCGAGAACGTCAGAAAAAACGGGCCCGAACGCTCCCGCCCCGCCGCGGCGGTCCGGTCAGGAACCGTGCCAACGGAGGTCCGGCGCCGAAAACGCACCGCGAAGGAAGCACCTCAGAAGGGCTGGGGGTCAGTCGCGAGCGGAGCGCAGTTCACGCTCCAGACGCTCCAGCTCTTCCCGCTTCGCCGCGAGCTGCCGCTCCATCTCGGCGATCTTGGCCCGGAGGGCCTCGGCGGTGCCGTCTTCGCGCTCGCCGACGGCGCGGCGCCACCGGTCCAGGTGGCCCTGGTCTCTCACGATCGACTCGCGCAGCCTCTCGATGTTCTCGCGCGAACCCGGCGCCACCGGCGCCTGGCTGTCCTCGGTCCGGCGGCGCCTCGGCCGCTGGCGCCTGGCCTTTTCGAACACGCGGTTGCAGGCGGCCCGGAAGCGCTTCCACTGGGCTTCCGACTCCTTCCGCGGGACAGGACCGATCTCCTTCCAGCGCGCCTGCAGCTCCTTGACGCGCTCGCAGGCGGCATCCAGGTCGTCGGCGCCCTCCAGCGCCTCGGCCTGCTCGCACAGCTCGTCCTTGAGGCGCTTGTTTTCCTGTAGCTCCCGCCGGCGGCGCTCGCGATCCTCCTTCCGGCGCTCGAAGAACCTCTGCCGAGCGGCCCGGAACCGCTGCCACAGCCTCTCGTCTTCGCCGCGCCCGGCCCAGCCGGCCGCCTTCCAGGCCGCCATCAGCGCCGCGTGCTGGCCGGCGGCTGCGGCCCAATCGGTGGACTCCGCGAGAGCCTCGGCTTGCTCGCAGAGGTCGATCTTGGTGGCGCGGGCGCGTTCCTGCTGTTCCTTCCGCCGTGCGCGATCCTCGTCACGCCTCCGGAAGAACGTGTCGAGCGCGGCGCGGAACCGCTTCCACAGCTCCTGCTCCTGTTCGCGCGGGAGGGCCCCCAGCGACTTCCACTCGCTCTGCAGCGCTTTGAGCTTCTCCGTGGTCCCGCGCCAGTCGGTGGAGTCGGCCAGGCTCTCGGCCAGCGCACACAGCTCTTCCTTCCGCGCGCGCTGGGTCTTCTCGAACGCCCGCACTTCGTCCTGCAGGCGCTCCAGCCGGTCGAGGAGCGCATCGAAATCGCCCAGCGCGTCCGCGTGGGTGACCTCCTCGATGAGTTCCGAGACGCGGCGCAGATAGCGTGCCTTGTTCTTCGCCGAGCGGATCTCCGTCTCGAGGCGGTTCGCCCGTCTCTCGAGCTGAGCGAACCGCTCGGCGTAGAAGGCGAGCACGGCCTCCGGCGTCCGCCGGCCGATTTTCCCGATGACGCGCTCGCCGAGGCGGCGGCCCCCGCGGATGTGAACCGCGCCCTCCTCGTCGATGAACCCCCACGGGGTGGAAATCGGTGGGGTCGGTGCGGGCGGGACCGCGGACGGGGCCGAATCCGTCTCCGGCGTCCCGGTCCCCCGATCCGGCTCCGGACCGCCGCTGAGCCGCTCCTCCGGCCGGCCGATCGCGCCGGGCGGCTGCTCCTCCGGCCCTTCGGGCTGGGGATCGAGGTCGCTCATCGTCGCGCTCCGTCGGCCCGCCACCGGCGACGCGCCGGGCGGGGTCTCGTGCGGGGCAGCTTATCCGAAGGAGCCGCTGCCGTCACCTCAGGCGCTTGGGGTTGCGCTTCCAGATCTCGTAGGAGACCTGAGCGGCGACCTCGGGCTGGGCTGCCGCCAGCGCGTCGAGGGCCGCGGCCGCTTGGCGGGGCTTCAGCCCCAGCAGGAGATCGACGACGACCATCTGGTCGCGCCGGAACAGTTCGGCCAGGGCCTTGGCCGCATTGTCCGGTTCCATCCCCTCGTAGGCCTTGAGCAGGCGCTCGAACGAAGGGGCTCGGAGCTCCTCGAAAGCCTTCCGCTCCCTGGCCAGCGCCGCGCGGGCCTCCTTCACCGCCTCGAGCTCGGCGGCCAGCTCCTCCCGCAGGATCACGACCTGCCGCTCGCGTTCGGAGATGTCCGCCTCGCGCCGCTCGATCTCCGCCTTTTTCGCGCGAAGCTCCTCCACGAGCTCCCGGAACGTCCGCTCGCGCTCGAGAGCTTCCGCCTTCACCGGGTCGGCCAGCGGATCGAGCGCCTCCGGGACGGTCTGCTGGGCCCGGCTTTCCCTACCCGCCAGCGACACGACCGCGAGGATGGCGGCTGCGGCGACGGCGTTCACGAGGTTCGCCGCCGCGAGTCCGGCCAGGATCCTGCGGCGTCCGACGCGTCGAATCATCGCTCCCGCCTCCCGCCGCGGGCCGAGCCCCCGCGGCGCACCAGTGTGAGATCGTCGATCTCGGCCTGCTCGCGCTTGAGAAGCGCCAGGCGATGGGCCCGGTGCGCCTCCCGTTCCAGCCTCTCGAGGACCTGGACCCGGCGGCCGATACCGGCCAGCTCCGACCTCGCCGACTCGAGCCTCTGCCGGACCGAACGCTGCTCCCTCGCGAGAATCTCCGCCCGGGCGCGCGCCGCTTCGATCACCTGCGCGGTCTGCCGGAACTCGTCCCCTCCGATGCCTCCCGGCGCGCGCGCGAGGACGTCCGCGGCGGCGCCCCGGCCCGCCTCCCTGAGGCGCCGGATCTGCTCTTCGAGCTCGATCTCCCGGCGGATCTCCTCCGCCAGCCGGCGGCGCAACTCCTCCCGCCGAAGGCGAGCCAGACGCAACGGAGCGGCCAGGCGGAATCGGAAGCGGCTCACGGCGTCGGCTCCGCGATGGCTTCCAGACGCTGCCGGGTTTCCTCCCACGGGCTCGGCTCGGAGAGGTCCTGGCGCAGGAAGGCCTCGATCTCGCGGTGCGCGGAGACCGCCGCATCCAGCTCGGGATCCGCGCCCGGTTTGTAGGCGCCGATCGCCACCAGATCGCGGTTTTCGCGGTGGACGGCGAGCAGGCGGCGAACGCGCTCCGCGGCCCGCCGGTGGCGATCGTCGATCACCTGGAGCATGACCCTCGAGGTGCTCGCGAGCACGTCGATCGCGGGATAGTGGGCGCGCTCCGCGAGTTCCCTGGAGAGAACGATGTGTCCGTCCAGAATCGCGCGCGACGCGTCGGCGACCGGATCGGTCAGATCGTCCCCTTCGACGAAGACGGTGTAGATGCCGGTGACCGATCCGCCTCCCGACATGCGCCCGGCGCGCTCGAGCAGCCGCGGCAGGAAGGCGAACACGGATGGGGGATATCCCTTCGACGACGGCGGTTCACCGGTGGCCAGGCCGATCTCGCGGAGGGCCATGGCGACGCGCGTCACCGAGTCCATCAGAAGCGTCACGTTCCGCCCGTGGGCGCGAAACTCTTCGGCCACGGTGGTCGCGGCGAGCGCGCAGCGCACCCGCCGCAGGGGCGACTCGTCGGAGGTGGCCACGAACGTGACCGAGCGATCCCGGCCGCCGCCCGCGAGCTCCCTCTCCACGAACTCCCGGACCTCCCGGTTCCGCTCCCCCACCAGGGCGATCACGATCACGTCGTCCCGGGCGTGACGCGCCAGCGCACCGAGGAGGCGGCTCTTCCCCACTCCGGAGCCGGCGAAGATGCCGATCCGCTGCCCCCGGCCGATGGTGACCAGCCCATCGATGGCGCGCACCCCGGTGACGAGCGGTTCGTCGATCAGCGGGCGCGCGAGCGCGGGGATCGGATCGCGGTGGATCACCGCCCGCTCGGTGACGGGCGGCGGCGGCCCTCCGTCGATCGGGCGGCCGTCCGCATCAAGCACGCGCCCGAGAAGCGCGTCGCCCACCGGCACCCGGGGGTGGCTTCCCGTGGCGACGACGCGGTCGCCGCGCCGGAGTCCCCGAACGGGGTCGACGGGCATGGTGTAGATCGTGTTTCCCTCGAAACCCACGACCTCGGCCAGGGAGAGAAGCTCGCCGCCGGCGCTCTCGAGACGGCACTCCTCTCCCACCGCCACCCGCGGACCCCGGGATTCCACCGCGAGACCCACGGCCCGAACGACCCGGCCGGCGTGCGCCACCGGATCCACCTCACCGACGCGACGCCGCAGCCGCCGAACCAGCTCCGTCACGGTGCCCCGATCCCCCGTCACCGGTCCTCCATCAACGCGGCCCAGAAGGCGCGGAATCCCGTCTCGATCCGGGCGTCGACCTCTTCCTCCTCCGTTTCGACGATCACCCCGCCGCGCCCCACCGAGGGGTCGGCCACGAATTCCACCGCGGACGGGCTCCCCGACGCCGCCCCGTCCGCCACCGCCATGTCGTCGGGGTGCAGCCGAACGCGTCGCACCCCGCCGGGAAGCGGGCGGTCCAGCAGTTCGCGAACGACACGTTCCGCGACGGGATCCCCCTCCTCGATCCGCGCCCGGACGATTCTCCCCGCGATCTCCAGAGCGAGGCGCGGCACCTCGCGGCGCAGCTCTTCGCTCAGGTCTCGCGCGAGCGCCTCGAGCTTCGCCACGCTCTCGGACAGCCGGGCGCGGAGTCGTTCCCGTTCCGCCTCCAGCTCGCGTGCCGCCGCCTCCCGCGCCTCGCGGGCCAGCTCCTCGCGGAGGCGCTCCAGCTCGGCCGCATCGTCGCGCGCCGGCGCCTCGCCGGCGTCGGCGCGGGGCGGTCTGTACGGCCGAACCTCCGCGTTGTCGATCACCCTACCCGGCGACAACGGCCTGCTCCTCGAGGGAGATCGTCCCCTCCTTCTCCAGCTTCAGGACGAGGTCGATGATCGTCCTCTGGGCCTTCTCGATGTCCGCGAGCTTCGGCGCACCGAGGAATTCCATCTCCTCCTTGAGCATCTGGCCGGCTCGCTCCGACATGTTTCGGAAGAAGATCGCGTGCAGCTCGGGATCCGCCCCTTTCAGGGCCAGAGCGAGGGTGCTCCGATCCACCTGTTTGAGCACCTCCTGCGCATCGCGGTCTCCGAGGCCCCGCAGCATGTCGAAGGTGAACAGGATGTCGCGGAGCTGGGTCGCCAGCTCGGGGAAACCCTCGCTGAGGGCCTCGACGATCTCCTGGCCGTTGGCGCGGCCGAGATTGGTCAGCCGATCCGCTGCCGTCTGAATGCCGTCGAGGGGCACGAGCGGCTCGTCGCAGAGCTCGTCGAGACGCTGGGACAGGACCTCGCCGACCCGAGCCACCACCTCGCTCCGAACCTCGTTCATCGACGCCATGCGGCGCGTGACCTCGATGCGCTGCTCGCGATTCATCATCGCCAGAAGGCGCGCGGCCTTCCGCGGAGGGAGCAGCGCCAGAACCAGAGCGACGGTCTGCGGCGGCTCGTCGGCGAGGAGCATCGCCAGGCGCCTCACCGGAGCGCGGACCACCACCTCGGGCAGCTCGGGGGGAGGTGGAGGAGGCCCGTCCTCGTCGTCGACGCGCCGGCGGGGCGCGATCTCCCCCATGATCCGATCGGCGTCGTCCGGGCACGCCTTCGCGAGCAACCGGCGCGCCAGCGGCGGTCCCGCCAGCTCGAGCCCCCGCGACTGCTCGAGCATCTGACGAAACTCCTCGAGGACGCTTTCATATCGGGTGGCGTCGATCATCTCGATGCCCGCGATCTCCATCGTCACGCGGCGGACTTCCTTCTTGTCGAGGTGCTCCAGCACCTTGGCGGCCGCTTCCTCCCCGATCAGCGACAACACGATCGCGGCCTTCGTGGCGCCCGACAGTTCTTCCGGCATCAGTCTTGCCCCTTCGACTCGTGCAACCACACCCTCAGCGTCTGCGCCATGCCCTCGGGCTCCTCGAGCGCCGCCTTGTGGAAGCTCTGGCGGAGAATCTCGACCCGGGACGGCGGACCGATCTGGAGCGGCGCCTCGAGCGACGCCGAACCCTCAGCGGGGGCCGGCGCAGCGGCCCGCGCCGCCTCGCGAAGCGCCTCTCGCACCGTGGCCACCATCGGGCGGTAGAAGAGCAGGAAAACGAGCAGAAGCGCCACGACCAGGGCCGGGTACTTCACCAACGGCAGCCATTTCCGCGGCGCGAACCGCCGGGAGGGCTCCACCTTCGGCTTCGGCACGAACGGCGCCTGCTCCACGGTCACCTGGTCTCCGCGCTCCTCGTCGAAGCTGATCGCTGCCTTCACGAGCTCCTCGATCCGGGCCAGCTCCTCTTCGCTTCTCGGCTCGGTCGTCGCGCCGTCCCCGTCGGACGACGGTTTCTCGTTCACGAGCACAGCCACGGAAAGGCGGCGGATTCTCCCCTGCGGCTCCTCGACCGTCTTCTCGACGACCGAGTACTCGAAGTTGCTCGTCTGGTCGACGGAATCGCTCTGTTCGCTTTCCCCGGCGGCGGCTCCGCCGGCGCCCCCCGGAAGGTTCGACCCGGTCCCCGGTACGCCTCGCGCCCCCGCGGCGCCGCGGCGGGTCTTCTCCTTGCGTTTCTGCTCGGAGACCAGGACGCCGCTGTCCGGATCGTACTGCCGCTCGTGCCGCTTGATCCGCTGGAAGTCGAGGATGGCGGTGGTCCGGACGACGAAGCCGTCCGGCCCCAGAATCGGCTCGAGAACCCGGGCGACCTTCGCGTTGATATCGCGCTCGACCGCGCTCTGCATCTCGATCTGCCGTGCGGCCACGAGACCTCCGCCATCGCCGCCTCCGTCCCACAGAACGCGGCCCGAGGTGTCCACCACCGCCACGTTCTCCGGCGACAGCTCGGGCACCGCTCCCGCGACGATGTGCGCGATCGCCTGGACCTGTTGGGCCGAGGGAGCGGTTCCCCCGGCCAGCGCCAGCGTCACCGAAGCCTTGGCGATGTCCTTGTCGTCGATGAAAACGCGGTCTCCCGGCAGGACGAGGTGCACGCGGGCCGAGCGGACCTCGTCCAGCGCCTCGATCGTCTGCGCCAGCTCGTCCTCGAGGGCTTTCTGGTAGCGGATCCGCTGCATCTCGTTGGACTGGGCCAGCGTTTCCTGCTCGAACATGCTCATGAAGCCGAACCGGCCGCTGGTCGGAAGGTTCTGCGCGGCGAGCTCGATGCGCAGCCGGTCGACTCTCTCGGCAGGCACCTCGATCGTTTGGCCGCCCTCGCTCAGCCGCAGGGGAACCTTGCGCGCCTGGAGCGTCTGGACGATCTGCTGCGCCTCTTTCGGATCGAGGCCGGTGTAGAGAATCGACCACGTCGGCTGCTTCGCCCACCAGACGAGAGCGATCACGGCCGCGGCCGTCATGAGGGCCGACGCGCCGAGGCTGATGCGCTGCTTGAGCGAGAGCGACAGCCATGCGGCCTTGAGCTGGCGGATCATCTCCTGCATCGCGCCTCTCCTCGACCGGGTCGCGCGCGCGGGCGTGAAGCGCCGCGCAGCCGCTCAGCCGGCGTCACACCTGCATTCGCATGATCTCGCGGTAGGCATCCAGGAGCTTGTTGCGCACCTGCATGAGAGTCCGCAGCGACAGGTCGGCTCGCTCCATCTCGAGGAGGACGTTGTGGAGATCGCTGCCGTCGCCGGCGATGTGCCCGACAGCCGCCGCGTCCGCGCGGCCGAGCTCGGTCTCCACTTCGCGGAGCGCCTCCTCCATCGCCTCGCCGAAGCTCGGGCCGTCCGGCCGGTTCCCGGAACGGCCGGCCTCAGGGCCCCGCGGTTTCTCGATCTCGATCCGTCCGATCTGGCCCACATTCATGCCGACTCACCCCGCGGCGGCGACACTCACCGCACCATGCCGAGCGCGCTCTCGTGCATCCGCCCGGCGGCCTTGATCACGTTCACGTTGGCCTCGTAGGAACGCAGCGCCGAGAGAAGATCCACCATCTCCTCGGCAGGATCGACGTTGGGATACGCGACGTAACCATTGGCGTCCGCATCCGGATGCCCGGGCTCGTACCTCAAGAGAGGCGGCCGCGGGTCCTTCGTGACGCCGGTGATGCGCACGCCGCGCACAGCGCGGTCGAGGGCTCCGGCGAACCCGCCGGGGCCGTCGACGGGGGCCGCTTCCACCACCGGGAGCCGGCGGACGTACGGCCCCCCCTCGGCGGTCCGCGTCGTGTTGGCGTTGGCCAGGTTCGAGGCCACGATCTCCATCCGGGCTCGCTGCATCTCCAGGCCGCTGGCGGCCACACGCATTGCGCGAAGCAGGCTCATCAGCCGATCCTCCCTTCGGAGATCACCGATCGGAGCTGGCGCAGCTTGATGCGGAGGAGCGCCGTCGCCGCGTCGTAGCGAAGGCGGACCTGCGCGAGCGCCAGCATCTCGCGGTCCAGGTTCACGTTGTTGCCGTCGATCCGCTCCATCAACCCCTCAACCTCGCGGGGACGCTCGGAAGGAGAGGAAGCCGGGGCGAGGTGCCCCGGCCGCGTGCGGGCCGGCTCGACGCCGCCGCCGGCCTCCTCCACCGCACGCTGGAGCGCGCGGTCGAAATCGATGTCGACCGTGTGGTAACCGGGCGTGTCGATGTTGGCGATGTTGGCCGCGGTGAGCTGCTGGCGGCGCGACATCACGTCGAGCGCCCGCTCCATCCGTCTCAGAAACGGATCGAACGATGGCAGGCCCCAGGTCATGGTGCACCTCCCCGGCAGGCGGCGGCGAAAGCCGCGTCGCGCTCCCGGAACGCCTTGAGCTTGTTGCGGAGTGTCCGGACCGAGATGCCGAGCATCTCGGACGCCCTGGTCCGGTTCCCTCCCGCTGCGTCGAGAGTCCTTTCGATCAACCGCCGCTCGGCCTCGGCGATCGTCATCCCCGGTGCGATCCGGTCGCCGTCCTGCGGCTGGTCCCAGGAGTCGAGGAACAGATCCTCCGGCCCGATCCGGCCGTCCTGGTCGAGGATCACCGCCCGCTCGATCACGTTCCTGAGCTCGCGCACGTTACCGGGCCACGGATGCCGGACGAGCCGGTTCATCGCCGCGCGGTCGATGGCCGGCGCCCGCCGTCCCAGCTTCGCCGCCACCTGTTCCGCGATGTGCCGCGCGAGCGCTGGAATGTCGCCGCGGCGTTCCCGCAGAGGCGGGACCGCGAGCGGCAGCACCCGCAGCCGGAAGTACAGGTCCTTGCGGAAGCGGCCTTCCGCGACGGCGGCGACGAGGTCCTGGTGGGTGGCAGCGATGATCCGCAGGTCCACGGGCTCGGCCGCCCCGGCCCCCAGCGGAACGATGACCTTCTCCTCCAGGGCGCGCAGGAGCTTGGCCTGGATCGCCAGCGGGCAGTCGCCGATCTCGTCCAGGAGCAGGGTTCCGCCCGCCGCCCGCTTGAGGTGCCCGTCGCGATCCCGGTCGGCGCCCGTGTAGGCGCCGCGCCGGACACCGAACAGCTCCGCCTCGAGGAGTTCCGCCGGCAGGGCGGCGCAGTTGACCGCCACGAACGGACCGGCAGCGCGCGGGCTGCGGCGGTGGATGTAGCGGGCGACGACCTCCTTGCCGGTTCCGCTTTCCCCGGTGATCAGCACCGTGGCATCCGTCTTCGCGGCACGCTCCGCCTGATCCAGCAGCTCGCGGAACGCCGGATCGTCGCCGACGAGGCGCTCCTCGTCGGCCTCCCCTCCGCCGCGACCGCCGAGGGCGCGCTCGAGCGCCGACAGGAGCGCCTCCGGAGAGAACGGCTTGAGAAGGTAGTCGGCGGCCCCCCGCCGGATGGCCGAGACCGCGTCCTCGACCGTCCCGAACGCCGTCACCACGATCACGCGGAGCCTGGGACGCAGGGCAAGGGCCTGGGTGAGCAGACGCCGGCCATCGAGTCCCGGCATCCGGACGTCGGTCACCATGGCATCCCACGGGCGGGCGCGCAGCGCCTCGAGCGCGGCGGCTCCGTTCTCGCAGCGTGCCGTTTCGTAACCGGCCCGCCGGATCGCCCGCGCCATCGCCAGGCGCATACCCGCGTCGTCGTCCACCACGAGGACGGAAGCTTTCGGTTTCACCGTTCCGACTCCTCCGGAGCGCCGCAGCCTTTCGGACCGCGCGCAGGGAGATGCAGGCGGAACAGGGCACCGCCGGCCGGCGCTTCCCCCACGGTCACCCGGCCTCCGTGGGCCATCGCGACGCGCTCCACCAGCGCCAGGCCGAGGCCGGTGCCCTGATCCCGCGTCGTGTAGAAGGGCTCGAAGATGCGCTCCCTGAGAGCCTCGGGGACCCCCGGCCCCTCGTCGCCGACCTCGAAGACGAGGAGGTCTTCCTCGATGCGGACCCCGAGCGTGATCTCGCCTCCGGGCGGCGACGCCTCGAGCGCGTTCCCGAGAAGGT
Organism: Acidobacteriota bacterium; assembly: GCA_003696075.1. Lineage (NCBI taxonomy): Bacteria > Pseudomonadati > Acidobacteriota > Acidobacteriota bacterium. Next base: position 42,276 of record RFHH01000180.1, on the reverse strand, counting down.
TGAGCAGCGCCTGCTGGACCGCTTCGGGGTCGATCACCGCGGCGAGCGACTCGCGCGGGAAGCGGAGCGCGAGGCGCAGACCTCGGCTCCGGGCGAGCGGCTCGAAGAACGCTCCCGCCTCCCGCGCCACGGCCACCGCGTCGACGGGCCGGGGCCGCACGCGGGTCCCCCGAGCCGTCGCCAGCAGCCGCGTCACGGTCGCGGAGAGCTGGCGCACACCGACCTGGATCTGCACCGCAAGTTCCCGGTTGTCGGGATCGTCCTCGAGTTCCTCTGCCAGGATCGAGGCGAGCAGCTCGAGGCTGCCGAGCGGATTGCGGACCTCGTGTGCCACCTCGGCGGCCATGCGTCCGAGGAGTTCCAGGCGGCTCTTCCGGCGCGCTTCGCACTCCAGCTCGACGAGGCGCGACACGTCGTGGACGACGATGAGTTCTCCCGTCCGGCCGTCCTCCAGCGGCACGGCGCGGCGCCTCACGAGCCATGTGGGCCCGCCGGCACCCGAGGGCCGGACCGTTCCCTCCTCGGCGCCTGCGATGGAGCGGTGGCAGGTTTCCGCGGTCCCCACGCGGCTCACGGCTCCCATCTCTCGTGCCGCCCGGTTGGCCGCGACGATCCTCCCCTCGGCCCTGAGAACGATCCCAGCGTCGATCCCCTCGAGAACCTGGTCCAGCAGCCGGCTCAGCCGGGATTTCGCCTCGGCGAGCCGGCGCAGCCGCCCCGTCGCGCCCGCCAGCTTGTCGGCGAGTTCGATCACCTGCGCCTGCAGTGAGGCGGGTCCGGGCATCGGAGCGGTTCGCGCGGCGGCCCTCGTCATGACCGGCTCTCTCCCGGCGCCGCCTCCTCGATCCTCTCGAGGAGGTTCTCGGCGGCGAAGCGGATCGGCTCTCCCGGCGAACGCGCCAGCAGCGTTCGGACCCGCCGCGCGGCCTCGCCCGCGCGCCCCTCCCGGAAGGCGCACGCCGCCCCCCGCAGGTCGAGCCACGAGCGCTCCGCGGGCAGAAGGTGCTCCGGCCGGCCGGCGGCCTTCCGATACAGAGCGCACGCCTCGTCCCACCGCCCGCCGAGGGCGAGCAGATCGGCCCTCTCGACGAGGAGGGCGGGCGGCGCGCCTTCCGGCGGCTCCACCGCCGCCTCCAGGAGGGGCCGGGCCTCGGCCAGGCGTCCTGCTCTCATCGCCGCACGCGCGGCGAGGGCGGCGGCGCGGGCGGGCGGCTGCGGCCCGAGCTCCGCGCTCCGAACGAGCACCTCGTCCCAACGTCCCTTCCGCGCGAGCGCGGCGATAGCCTCGGCAGGCCCGACACCGGGCGCCTTCGGCGGGGCACACCGGGCGAGCCCGGCGCGGGCGCGACCGGCCGCAGGCCCCCCTCCGGCGGCCAGCCGCGAGTAGAGGCGTCCCGCGGCCTCCTCCTCGCCGATGCTCTCGAGCAGTTCCGCGGCGCCGAGGGCGATCGCGGGCGGCGTTTGCTCGGTCAGGTCCAGCTCCTCGAGCAGCCGCTCGAAGAAGTAGGCCTTCGCCGGATCGCGCGACAGCTTGGAGGCCATCGCCTCGAGGAGGCGCGGGAAGTGGGCCTCGGCGAGCTTGCGGCGGAAGCGGTCGCCGCGGCGCAGGTCGGAAGCCAGCATCAACAAAGCCGTTTCGCTGCCGTGCTCCCGGATCGTCAGATCGATCAAGTGCCGCAAGGCCGTGGCGGCGAGCCGAGGATTCGTGGCGCCGTCGAGCCCGCGGCGGTACGCGTCACGCGCCTTTTCGAGGTCCCCGGCCCTCTCGAACGCTTCGCCGCGCAGCAGCCAGGCTCTCGCGGCGAGCTCGGCGTCGGCGCTGCTCTCCGCGACCTCTTCGGCGAGGGTCGCGGCCAGCGCGTGGCGCCCGTGACGAGCGAATGCCTCGGCGGCGCGCATCAGCGCCTCGTAGCGGTGAGGATCGGCCGGAAAGAGGTTGGCGAAGCGGAGCATTCCGGCCGCCGCGACCAGGGGATCGTCGAGCGCGGCGGAAGCCTCGGCCGCGAGCCAGGCGAGACCGGGATCGTACGAGGCCCTCCCGGGAGCGAGCGCGGCCAGGCGCGCGAGCGTTCTCTTGACCTCGGCCGGCCGCCCCAACCGCGCATAGGTGCGGGCCAGACGGGACAGCACGGGGATGGGATCGGCGAGACCGTCCTCGAGAAGCGATTCGTCGGCCCGGGCGGCCTTGGCGGTCAGACCCGCCCTCAGGTACAGCGCCGGCAGCGCCCGGCGCGCCCGGATTCCGGCCGGGTGGCCGGGGTGCCGGCGCGCGAGCTGCTCGAAATCGGCGATCGCTCCCTCCACATCGCCGCCGCGCCGCCGGATCTCCCCCCGCCGCCACAGCAGCAGGGGATCGTCCGGGTGCGTCTCGAGGAGCTTCGCCACCAGCCACGCCGCTTCCGCGGTGCCCCCTTGGCCCGACGCATCGAGCGAAGCCAGCAGGCGCCGCGCCGTGCGGTCCCAGTCCTCCCGGGTCTTCTGCCGCTCGAGCTCTTGCCGGAGGCCGTCGGGATCGCCGGCCGCCGGTCCCGCCATCGCCGCCGGGACGGCGCACAATGCGATCACGATCGAAAGACACGCGCGCACAGGCGACACCTCCGGCGGCGTTGCGCGGCGCACCCGCCGCGTGGTGACGCCAGCAAGGGGCGTGCCGAACTGCGGCACGGGGAGGCATTTCCCCGTAAGATATTGGCAAGGTGCTGCTTAGGGGGCCGGGCTGCGCGCCGCCGGGCGGCGCGCAGCGCCGGCGGAACGTCGGTCGGGCGGAAGAGATCGCCGGTCGATGGTCGATCTCTTGACACTCCCGGCCTCCGGCCTATGTATTCTCCGCGTACGCCGCCACCGGCGTTCGCCCCGAGCGAGCACCGAATCCGGGTGACGAACCGCGATGAAGACGACCCACCAGACCAACGCGCCGAACCGTGAACGATGCCACGTCATCGTCGTCGAGGACGACGAGGGGCTGCTCCGCACGATCAGCGAGTATCTCCGCAAGATCGGCCATGAGGTCAGGACCGCGACCTCGGCCGCCGCCGCGTGGGAGCTCCTGCTCCAGGAGCCGGCGGACGTGCTCATCACCGATCTCAAACTGCCGGACCCGAAGACGGACGGGCTCGACCTCCTCCGGCGCGCCCGGGAACTCTACCCCGGGCTGATCGTCCTCGTGATGACCGGATTCGCCTCCGTGCGGTCGGCGGTCGATGCCATGCGATGCGGCGCCTCCGACTACCTGCCCAAGCCCTTCGCGATGAGCCAGCTGGAGATCGCCCTGAACCGCGCTCTCGAAACGCGCCGACTGCGCGAGGAGAACGAACGGTTGCGCTCCCAACTGATGGAACGCGAGAGTTTCGACAAGATCATCGGCAAGAGCCGGCCGATGCAGCGGCTCTTCCAGCTTCTCGAGAAGGTGAGCCAGGTGGACAGCACCGTGCTGATCACCGGCGAGTCAGGGGTCGGGAAGGAGCTGATCGTCCAGGCCCTCCACTACGGGCACCCGTTGCGCCGGCGGCACCGGCTCGTGGCCGTGCATTGCGGCGCTATCCCCGAGAACCTGATCGAGTCCGAGCTGTTCGGCCACGCTCGCGGCTCGTTCACCGGGGCCGACCGGGACAAGCCGGGCCGGTTCGAACTGGCGCAGGGTGGCACCCTTTTCCTCGACGAGATCGGGACGATGAAGCCCGATCTCCAGGTGAAGCTGCTCCGCGTGCTGCAGAGCCGGCAGATCCACCGGGTGGGGGGAACGCGCCCGATCCCCGTCGACGTGCGGGTCATCGCCGCCTCCAACGAAGACCTGAAGGCCAAGGTGGACCGGGGGGAGTTCCGCGAGGATCTCTACTACCGCTTGAACGTCATCCCGCTGTACGTCCCGCCGCTTCGCGAGCGCCGGTCCGATATCCCGCTTCTCGCCGCCCATTTCGCCGCCAAGTACGCCCACCGCAACAACCTCCCCAAGAAGGAGATCTCCCAGGAGGCGATGCGGATCTTGATGCGCCACGACTGGCCGGGGAACGTCCGCGAGCTGGAGAACGCCATCGAGTTCGCCACGGTGATGTCGGGAGGCCGCTCGACGATCGAGCCCGGCGACCTGCCGTTCGAGATCCAGCGGGAATCTTCCGGCTTCTCCCTGCCGCTGCAGGTGACGGAGGAGGGCCTCGACTTCAAGAGCGTCGTCTCGGAGCTGGAACGGAACCTGATCCTCCAGTCGCTCGAGATCGCGGGGGGCAACAAGGCCCGGGCCGCCGCGCTGTTGGACCTCAAGCGGACCACGTTCGTCGAGAAGCTGAAGCGGATCCAGCGCGGCCAGCCGACAGCGTGACGCGGCACCCGGCCCGTTGGAGCGCGGGGGCCGGACCTCTATAATCCTCCGGGCACTGCAGTCTCCCCGGAGGGTACGATCGATGACCCCTGTGCGCACGCTTTTCGTCGGCGTCACCTCGCTCCTGCTGTCCGCTCCCCTCGCCTTCGGCGCTGGGGCCGCGGAGCCCGAAGCGGGCAAGGTCTATGTGAAGATGGCCACCACCATGGGGGACATCTACCTCGAGCTGGACAGGGAGAAAGCTCCCATCACGGTGGAGAACTTCCTTCGGTACGCCCGCGAGGGCTTCTACGACGGGACGATCTTCCACCGGGTGATCGACAACTTCATGATCCAGGGGGGCGGCCTCGACAAGAACATGAAGAAGAAGCCGACCCATGAGCCGATCAAGAACGAGTGGCGCAACGGATTGAAGAACCGGCGCGGCACGATCGCCATGGCACGGCTCGGGCGGCAGCCGGATTCGGCCACGTCACAGTTCTTCATCAATGTCCGCGACAACGAGGCCCTGGACATCCCGCGCGACGGGGCCGGGTACGCCGTGTTCGGGCGCGTGGTGTCGGGAATGGATGTCGTGGACAAGATCAAGTCGGTGCCCACGACGTCGCGAGCGGGGCGCCAGGACGTTCCCGTCGAGCCGATCGTGATCCTCTCGGTGCGCGAGATTCCGCGCGACCAGGTGCCCGGGAACTGACGCCGTGCGGATCCGCCGGCGAGGCGCGGCTCCGGCGGGCGTTCGCGGGCTCCCGCCTCCGGCTGCGGCCCGTTCGGACCCGTGCGCCCCGATTGCGGTCCGCGCTCCCGCCCCGCTCTCCCACGCACGGGCGCGACAGCGGGCCGCCCCCTGACAGGATCTGTTGCCATGTCCCGTGCCCTTCACGCCCTTCCCGCCGGTCTCCTCCTGGCCCTCGCCCTTCCCGCCGGAGCCGCGATGAAGCTCCAACCGGAGCTTCTTTCCGGTATGAAGGCGCGCGCCATAGGGCCGGCCGGAATGAGCGGCCGCGTGGCCGCGATCGAAGGGATCGCCGCCGATCCCGAAGTTCTTTACGTCGGCGCCGCAACGGGCGGCGTCTTCCGGTCGGAGAACGGCGGAGTCACTTTCGAGTCCGTTTGGGACGACCAGCCGGTGGCCGCCATCGGAGCGGTGGCCGTCTTCCAGTCCAATCCGGACATCGTCTGGGTGGGGACCGGCGAGGGGAATCCCCGGAACAGCGCCAGTGTGGGCAATGGCGTCTACCGCTCGCTCGACGGGGGACGGACCTGGCGCCACGTCGGCCTCGACGGGACGGAACGGATCCATCGCATCGTCTTGCATCCGGAGAATCCCGACATCGCCTATGTGGCCGCTCTGGGCCGGGCCTGGGGGGAGAACGAGGAGCGCGGCGTGTTCCGCACCCTCAACGGAGGCCGGACGTGGGAGAAGGTCCTTTACATCGACGCCCGGACGGGCGCCGCCGACCTCGCCATGGACCCCCGGAATCCGCTTCACCTCATTGCCGCGATGTGGGACTACCGGCGATGGCCTTGGTTCTTCCGTTCGGGCGGGCCGGGCTCGGGGCTGTTCGCCACCTACGACGGCGGGGAGACCTGGGTGGAGATCACGCCCCGCGACGGGCTGCCCCGGGGCGACCTCGGTCGCATCGGCATCGCGTTCGCGGCGTCGAACCCGGACATCGTGTACGCCTTCGTCGAAGCGGCCGAGCGCAACGTCTTTCTCAGATCCGAGGACGGGGGACGGACGTGGCAGGACACGGGGGCCAAGAAACGTTTCGGCAACCGGCCGTTCTACTATGCCGACATCCGTGTCGATCCCAAGGATCCGAACCGCGTCTACAGCCTGTGGTCGGCGCTGAGCGCATCGGACGACGGGGGGCGCACCTGGCGCGTGATCGCGGACTTCAGCGCCGTGCACCCCGACCACCACGCCCTCTGGATCGACCCCGGCGACCCCCGTCACCTCGTCGCCGGGAACGACGGGGGCGTCTACGTCAGCCGGGACCGCGGCGCCACGTGGCGGTTCGTCTCCAACCTGCCGCTGGCCCAGTTCTACCACATCCGCGTCGACATGGATCTGCCCTACCACATCTACGGGGGCATGCAGGACAACGGCTCGTGGCGGGGACCGAGCAGCGTCTGGGAGAACGGCGGCATCAGGAACCACCACTGGGAAGAGGTCGGCTTCGGGGACGGCTTCGACACGATTCCGGACCCGGAAGACTCCCTCACCGGGTACGCGATGAGCCAGGAGGGCTACCTCTTCCGCTGGAACCTGAGGACGGGGGAACGGCGGATGATCCGTCCCGCCGGACCTCCCGGCGTGGAGCTGCGGTTCAACTGGAACGCCGCACTGGCCATCGACCCTTTCGATCCCGCGACCATCTACTTCGGGAGCCAGTTCGTTCACCGTAGCCGCGACAGGGGGATGAGCTGGGAGATCATCAGCCCTGACCTGACGACCGACAACCCCGAGTGGCAACACCAGGACGAGAGCGGAGGGTTGACCCGAGATGTCACGGGCGCGGAGAACTACACCACCATCGTGGCCATCGCTCCGAGCCCAGTGCGGCGCGGCCTCATCTGGGCTGGCACCGACGACGGGCGCCTTCACGTCACCAGCGACGGAGGGGAGAGCTGGACGAGCGTCGAGCGGAATCTCGATGGTGTTCCGGAGAACACCTGGGTCGCCCACATCGAGCCGAGCCATCACGATGCCGAGACGGCCTACGTCGTCTTCGACGATCACCGGCGCTCCAACTGGGAAACCTACGTCCTCCGCACGCGGGACCTGGGGCGCCACTGGAAACGGCTTCCCGTCGAGGGTGTTTCCGGATACGCGCTGGCGATCGCGGAGGACCCGGTCGATCCCGACCTCCTCTTCCTTGGCACGGAGTTCGGCCTGTTCGTCACGGTGGACGGCGGAGATCACTGGTTCCGCTGGAAGCACGGTTTTCCGACGGTTCCGGTCCGCGACCTCGTGGTCCATCCCCGCGACGGCGATCTCGTCGTCGGGACTCACGGGCGGGGAGCCTACGTCATCGATGACCTGACGCCGCTGCGGGAGATCTCCCCCGAGATCCTGGAAAAGAGGATCCACCTGTTCCGGCCGCCGCCGGCACAGCAGTACGTCGTCAAGCAGACGGGGGCCTCGCGCTTCCCCGGGAACGGGGAGTTCCGCGGGGAGAACCGGCCCTATGGCGCGCTGATCAGCTTCTGGTTGGGCGATCCCGAGCTTCCGCACCCCGACGAAAAGCGCCGGCGCGACGAGGAGCGCCGGCGCCGCATGGAGCGGCGGTTAGCCGGGGCCGCGCCGTCCCGTGAGGCGGAGAGCCCGACCGGGACGGGTGAACCGGGAACGGAGGAGGAGAAAGAAACCCCCAAGGCGACCATCCGCGTGTACGACAGCGAGGGCGCCCTGATCCGGGCTTTCCGCCGCGAGGTCGTCCGCGGTCTCAACCGGGTCGTCTGGGATCTCCGGCGGGATCCCTTCCGGGAGCCTCCCCGGGAGCCGAGCCCGTGGCGGGAGGCGCGGGGCCCCGAGGTGCCCCCGGGGCGCTACGAGGTGAAGGTGGCGTACGGGGACGCCGAGGCCTCGACCGAGGTCGACGTGCTGCCCGACCCGCGTCTCGGCGTCACGGCCGCCGAGCGCCGCGAGAACTGGGAAGCCCAGATGGAGGCGGGCCGTCTCCAGGAGCGTGCCGTCGCTGCCATCGAGTCGCTCCTCGGCGTGCGCGAGGACGTCGAGGCCGTGCTGGGAAAGGCACGGCGGAAGTGGGATGTGGAGCGGCGCCGGGCCCGGGGCGAGACGCTCCCTGCCGCCTACCGCGAGCTCGAGGAGGCCGCCCGCAAGCTCCGCCGGCGCCTCGACGAGGTCGAGCGGCTCCTGTGGCAGCCGCCGGACCTCAAGGGGATCCACGCGGAAAAGGACGCTCTGTCGCGGATCGAAACCGCCCAGTGGATGCTCTCGTCGACGTGGTCACGCCCGACCCCCGCGGCGCTCGGCTATCTGGAACGCGCGCGCCGCACCCTCGAGGAGTCCCTGGCGGCGCACCGGCGCCTGATGGAGGGCGAGGTCGCCGCTTTCCGCGCGCTCGCGCAGGAGCATGGCCTGCTCACGCTCCTTCCCGCCGGGGGGACGGCCCCTGGCGGCGTGGATGCGGACCGGTGAGGCGGATCGCCGTCTCGGCGCTGGCGGTCGCCCTGGCGATCCTCCCCGCGCCGTCTCGCTCCCCCGGTCGCGGGAGCGCTCGGCCGCTGTTGTGGCGGATCGACGGGGCGGTTCCGTCGTTCGTCTTCGGAACGATCCACGTTCCGGACGAACGCGTCCTCGATCTGGCGCCCGCCGTCGAGGCGGCGCTCGCGGCAGCCGACGTGGTCGTCACCGAGATCGCGCTCGACGAGGCGAGCCGGCAGAGGATCGCCTCCCGCCTGCTCCTTCCGGAGGGGAAGACGCTCGCGGACGTGCTCCCGCACGCGCTCTACGAACGGGCCGCCGGCGCCCTTCGCGAGAGGGGGCTGTCGATGGCACCCTTCTCGCGGCTCACCCCCTGGGCCTTCGCCGCCCGGCTGGAGCTGGTGGACTACATCGCGCGGGGAATCCCCGCCAGACCTCTGGATCTCGTCCTCGCGGAGAGGGCGCGGCGGGAGGGGAAGCGGACGGACGGTTTGGAGACACCGGAGGAACAGCTGGAGATCTTCGAATCGCTGCGGCCGGAGGAGCAGTGGCGGCTGGTGGAGGCGGCGCTGGACCGGCTCGGTCCGGAGGCGGGCTCCGGCGGCACCGAACGCCTGATCGAGCTGTACCTCGCCGGAGACACGGAGGGGCTCCTGGCGGAGGTCCGCCGGGGGCTGCCGCGGGACGGAGCCCTGGCGGCCAGGCTGGAGCGGCGCCTGATCGACGAACGGAACGAGCGGATGGCCCGGCGCATCGCGAAGAGAATCGCGGCGGAGCCCCGCACGTCCTTCTTCTTCGCCGTCGGGGCCGGCCATCTCGCGGGGCCCCGCGGTATCCCGCAGCTGCTCCGCCGCGAGGGCCTCGCCATCGCGCGCGCCACCGCGGCCGCCGCCGCGCCGTAGCGACGACGCCCGCGCCGACCGGTCAGAGTCGCTCGAGGACCCGCTGCAGCCGCGCGGCGACTTCCTCCGCGATCGGCTGGAGTTCCGGGCGGCCGATCACGCCGAACATCGTGATCGGATTGATCGCCTGCACGACCGTCCGGCCGCTGTCGTCCTGGAAGACGGTGACGTTGCAAGGCAGCAGCACGCCGATCGGCGGCTCCTTCTCCAGGGCCTGATGGGCGAGCTGGGGATTGCACGCGCCGAGGATGAGATACGGCGGCCGGTCGATGTCGAGTTTCTCCTTCATCGCCTTCTGCACGTCGATCTCGGTCAGGACACCGAATCCCTCTTCGGCGAGCAGCTCCCGCACTTTCCCTGCAGCCGCCGCCACATCCATGCCTTCGACCTGCCTCGTGTAGGCGTAGTCTCTTTCCAGCATCGGACGAGCCTCCTCAGCGGGCAGGAACGACACCGATCGATCCGCTCCCGCCCCGCCGGACCATTATGGCGGGCGGGCAGCCGGGCGCCACCGCGCGGCGGAAAAAAGGCCGGCGCCCCAGGGGCGCCGGCCCGGAGCATGCTCCTCCCTTCCCCCTTCAGCTGCGAGCGTAGTTCTCCACCGCCCGCCGGAGGCGATGCGACCGGGACAGCGCTTTCGAGAGTTCGTCTCGGAGGCTCAGCAGGAGCGCGAGGTTCCGGCGCACCTGCCCGGCGAGCCGGTCGACCCGTTCCTTCAAATCGCCGTCCTCGACCGGGCCGGCCGGCAGAAGCGCGTTCAACTCCTCGATCGCCCGCCGCCGTTCCTCGACGATGCCCTCCAGCTCGGCAATCCGCCCGCTCGCGACGAGATCCCGTTCCGCCGCCATCAGCCGCTCCAGTCGGCCGGCGACCTCCGCAGCGCGGGCGGCTTCGTTCTGCGTCATCGAACCGCCCTCAACGCACGCCGGCGGCGAGCGTCTTCTCGCGCGCCTCCGCCCACGCGTCGCGCAGCGGCTGCAGAAGATCCGCCACCTCCCGCAGCCCCGCGGGATCGGACCCGAGATGGGCCTCCACGATGCGACGGCGGGCGTACGTGTACAGCCGGTCCAGGTTGGCGGCCACCTCGCCGCCCCGGTCGAGATCGAGCACGGCCTGCAGCTCGCCGACGATGTCGGTGGCGCGGCGAATCGGTTCGGCCGCCTCCCGGTACCGGCTCTCCTCCAGCAGCTCGCTGCCGCGCCGGAGGAAACCGAGCATCCCGTCGTACAGCTTCACCACGAGGCCCAGCGGGTCGTCGTCCCGCACCGTGTTCGCCTGGTAAGCCGCCCTGGCCCGCTCTGCGCTCAGCGCATAGCTCATTCGCGTGCCGCTCCTTCCTCAGGCCCTCTGCTGCAGGGAGGCCTGCATTTGTTGCAACTGCGCGATCGCCTGCTCCGCGGCCGAGAACTGGCGCACGAGCAGTTCCTCGCGCCGCACCAGCCGGGCGTTGATCGCGTCGATCCGCTCCTGGATCGTGTCGATCGAGTCCTGAAGCCCCTCCGTCAGCGCGTGGATCGTTCCCTCGAAGGGGTCCGTGATGTCGTCGATGGCGTTGATGAAGCGGTCCGCGACGCCCAGGCTGTAGCCGACGGTCCCGAAGTCGCCGCCCTTCGCCGCCACCGAGTCCGCCGTCGCGTAGACGCGGATCCTGATCCCGTCCACGTCGGTGCCGTCCGGGCCGACGAGCACCTGGCCGGTGCCCACGCCCGTCTCGCCGCCGATGGTGCCGGCGACATCCACGCCGACGCTGTTCTGCGGCGTGGTCCCGATCTCCGTGCTCTTCCCGTCGCCCTTCGCCTGGCGGTCGCTCACGACCGTCAGGTCGTACTGGGAGCCGTAGTCGTTGGCCTGGATGACCAGCACGCCGTTGTCGTCCAGCGCCGTCGCCTCAATTCCCGCGGCGTCGAGGGCGGCGTTGATCTTGTCGACGATCACGGAAATCGTGTCGTTCTTCGCCAGGGCGACGTCCGTGGAGGTCCCGTTCAGCGTGATCGTCAGGGTCTCGTTCTTGGAAATGCCCTGCGAGCGGATGGCGGTCCCGCCGCGGACCTCGGCCTTCTCCGCGGCCTGCGTGATGTGCACGGCGTAGGTTCCGGGTACGGCGTTCGAACCGGCGCTGAGGAAGACCACCGAGCCGTCGGTCGCGGTCCCGGTGGACTGAATGACGGCACGGACCTCGTCGAACCGTCCCTGCTCGACGATGTCGTCGAAGGTCGACTCCTTGAACTCGAGGCGGCCGGTCCCGTCGGCGACCAGAATTCCCAGCTCGGAGAGCGAGTCGAGTTTTCCATCCGGGATCCCGGTCACCGAACCGGTGAGGAGCTGCTGCAGCTGCCGCTGGATGCCGCGGATCAAGGCGTCACCGGCGACGGCGGAGGCCGACTCCAGCTCCGCGGACCCGAAGTTCTTGTCGAAGTAGTCGTTGACCTCGTTGTACGCCTCCACGAAATCCCGGAGCGCCTGCTTGGCTCCCTCGACGTCGTCGGCCACGGTGAGCGTGACCGGGGAGGTCGTCTCGGCGGTCAGTTCGAGCGTGACGCCCTGGATCGCGCCGGTGACGGTGTTGGAGGAGGAGGTCACCGTGATCCCGTCGATGATGAGCTCGGCGTCCTGAGCCGGCTGGAGCTCGTTCCCGGCGTCGTCGAGATTGAGGTTCGTGGTGTCGGTGATCGTCAACGCATTCTCGGTGCCGGTTTCCTCGGCGCGGACGATGAGGATGTCGCTGCTGCCGTCATTGACGATCGACGCGATGACACCGGCGTCGGCGTTGTTGATCTCGTCGGCGATAGCGCGCAAGGAGTTGTTGCCGTTCGCGGCGCTGACGTCGATCGTGATCGTGTCGTTCGATCCCGACTGGATCGTGATCGTGCCGTCGGAAACGAGAGGCGAGTACCTGTCGGCGAACCCGTCCGAGCGGACACGGTGAGCCTGGGCGATCCGGGTCACCTCGATCTGGTAGGTTCCCGCCAGCGCTCCGGGCCGGGCGCTCGCCGTGAGCGCGGTCTCGTCGTCCAGGGACGCCGTCTTGCCACCGACCCCCGTGTCCGAGCTGAGCTCCTCGAGCTTGCTCTTGAAGGTTTCGAGCAGGCCCGAGAGTTCCTCCGCCGAGCTCTTCGCGCGGTTGAAAGTGTCGATGCGCTTCTGGAGCGTCTTGATCGGGGCCCGCTCCGCCTCGAGCAGCGCGTCGATGATCGAGCGGAAGTCGAGGCCCGAGACCAGCCCCTGACCGAAGGCGATGCTTCCGAGCGGCATGCGGTGTCCTCCAGCCCCCTCCGGCCCGGGACCGCCGCCGGCCGCTCAGGCGGTCTCGTCCAGGACCAGGCCGAGGTATTCCTCGAGCCGGCGCGCCAGCTCGAGTTGTTCCTCGGGGGGGACCGTCCGGATGACCTTATCGGTCTCCGCGTCGAGGATCTTGACCACCACGACGTTCCCGTCCCGGATCTCGTAGTCCAGGCGGAGCTGCCTGAGGCTGCCCCGGGCCTGGATCTCCGCCAGCTGCCGCTTGAGGTCCTCGAGGAACTGCGGGGCGTCCGCCGGCACCGGCGGCCGGTCGCCTGCCGTCTCCGCGGCTCGCGGGGGCGGTGCTGCCGGAGGTTCGGGGCGCACCGCCGGCGGCGACGGACCGGATCCGGGGACCGGCGTACCGGCCGCGATCCTTCCCTCGAACGTGAGGCTGTCCGCCGTCATCGCTGCTCCCTCCGCCGGCGCCTCGCCGGGGCTGCGGGCCGCCCCGGGGCCGCCGCCGGCTTAAGGGCCCGGAAGGGAGCGTGAGGCGGGCCGCGCCAGCAGGCCGGCCCGCCTCCACCCCGTCAGCCGAGCAGCGCCAGGACGCTCTGGGCGCTCGCGTTGGCCTGAGCCAGCGCCGCGAGGCCGGTCTGGTTGAGCACCTGGAACTTGGTCAGGTTGACCACTTCCGCCGCGATGTTGGCATCCCGGATCTGGCTCTCGGCCGCCTGCAGGTTCTCCGCCTGGGTCGTGATCACGCTGATCGTCGCCTCGAGACGGTTCTGGGCGGCGCCGAGGGTGCCGCGGTCGGACGAGATCGTGTCGACGGCCGACTGGAGGTTCACCAGCTCGAGCCGCGCGTCGGAGGCGGTCAGCAGCGAGTCGGAGGTCAGGCCGAGGGTGCTCGCGCTGATCCCGCTGATCGTCACCGTCAGGCGGTCGTTGGCGCTGGAACCGGTGCCGATCTGGATGTCGATCGAGGTTCCCGAGCCGTCGATGAGCTTCAGGCCGTTGAACTCGACGGTAGCGGCGATCCGGTCGATCTCGGACAGGATCTGGTTGTACTCGTCGTTCAAGGCCGCCTTGGAAGTGGAGCTGTCCTGCCCGGAGGTCTCGGAGGCTGCCTGCTGGGCGAGGGTCACCGCCCGCTGGACCAGGTTGCCGATCTCCTGGAGGGCGGCGTCGGCGACGTTGATCACGCCGATGCCATCGTTCGCGTTGCGCACGCCCTGGTTCAACGCCGCGACGTCGGCGCGCAGAGTCTCGGCGATCGCGAGGCCTGCCGCGTCATCCTTCGCGCCGTTGATGCGCAGGCCGGAAGAGAGGCGGTCCAGCGTCTGGCTGAGGCCGCGCTGCGTCCGGGTGAGATGGTTCTGCGCGACGAGCGACTGAATGTTGTGGACGACCGAGAAAGTGGCCATGCTGTCGTTCCTCCCTGAAGCGTGCCGCGGCATCCGTGCCGCGAGGTGGCGGGGCGCCCCCGCCGGCGTTCGGTTGTTCGTCGGTGGTCGGATCGCTGGAGAGCCGGCCACCCTTCCCCAGGCGCTGCGGCCCGTGCCGGACGGCACGGAGCGCCGCCGCCTATCCGAAGGGACGTTTCGGCAGGCGGGCGGCCCGCTTTAGCTCCCGGGAGGAGCCGGATCGCGGGATCGGGACGCCGTCCCCCCGGGGCGGGGGCCCCGGGGGAACGGCCTCTGGAGGTCCTCGGTAGGCCGCGGACCGCGGCGAACGGGCGCTACCGGAGAAGCGCCAGGACGCTCTGGGCGCTCGAGTTCGCCTGGGCCAGTGCCGCGAGACCCGTCTGCGTCAACACCTGGAACTTCGCCATGTTGACGACCTCGGCCGCGACGTTCGCGTCCCGGATCTGGCTCTCGGCCGCGGACAGGTTCTCGGCCTGCACGGTGATCACCGAGATCGTGTGCTCGAGCCGGTTGAAGGCGGCACCGAGATCCCCGCGATCGGAGGAGACCGTGTCGATCGCCGACTGGATCTCCACCAGCTCCAGGCGGGCGTCCGACTTCGTCAGGAGGGCGTCGGAAGTCAGCCCGAGGCCGGCCGCGGTGATCGCGGAGGTCACGATCGTGAGGCGGTCGTCGGTGCTGGAGCCGACGCCGATCTGGACGTCGATCGTCGTGCCCGAGCCGCTGAGCAGCTTGAGCCCGTTGAACTCCACCGTCGCGGCGATCCGGTCGATCTCCGAAAGGATCTGGTTGTATTCGTCGTTGATCGCCGACTTCGACGAGCTGGAATCGGCTCCCGACGTGTCCGAGGAGGCCTGCTCCGCCAGCGTCATCGCCCGCTGGAGCAGGTTCGAGATCTCCTCCAGCGCCGAGTCGGCGACATTGATGATGCTGATCCCGTCGTTGGCGTTCCGGATGGCCTGATTGAGGCCCTGGATGTCGGCGCGCAGGTTCTCCGCGATCGCAAGGCCGGCGGCATCGTCCTTCGCGCCGTTGATGCGCAGCCCGGACGACATGCGGCTCAGCGTCGTCTGCAGCCCCCGCTCCGTCTTGATGAGGCTGTTCTGGGCGTTGAGTGCCCCGATATTGGTCACGACCGAGAAGGCAGCCATACCGAAACCTCCGTTCCGGCAGGGCCGAGCACCGGGCGTCCTGGGGATGCCGGCGCTGCCCGCCGGGTTTCGCCGACCTTCTCGGCCGCCCGGGGCCGGTCTTTAGGACTTCCGGTCGGATTTCTTGCCCTCCGGTTCGAGCATGTCCATCTTTCATCGTGTGAAGACCTGAAACGGTCCCGGGAGCCGGGAACTGGACATGCCCATGGAAGAGACACACCCAGCCCCGCCCGGCGTGCGGAAACCGCCCACCCGGGGCGCGCCGGGGCTGCTGCTGGACCTCGTCCGCTGCCTCGAGCCGGCCGATCTCGAAAAGTCGCTGCTGGAGGCGCTTCTCGAGCGGCTCCCCGGGGCCACGGCCCTGGTCTCGCTCCAGGGCAGGACGCCTCGCCCCTCCCGGATCGCCAGCGACCGGGGGGTCCACCGCTTCCCGGCGGGTGCACCGGTGCCGCCGCTCGTCGCGGTCCCGGTGATGGACCGGGGGGAGATGCTCGGCTGGGTCGGCTACGCCGACGACGAGGCGCTCGGAGACCGGCGGGATGCGGCGCTGGCGGCTCTCCGCGAGGTGGCGGAGGCCGCCGGCATCCCGGCGCGCAACGCCCGCCGCCACGCTGCAACGATGGAGCTGGCCCTGCGGGATCCCCTGACCGGCCTGTTCAACCGCCGGGCCTTCGAGGCGTTTCTGGACCGTGAGGTCCACGCCGCCCGCCGCTACCGGCGCCCCCTGGCCGTGCTGATGGTCGACCTCGACCGCTTCAAGGAGATCAACGACCGCCTCGGCCATGCAGCCGGCGACGAGGCGCTGCGCTGCTGCGCCCGGGCGGTGGAGAAGACGATCCGGCGGGCCGACGTCGCGGCCAGGCTCGGCGGCGACGAGTTCGCGATCCTGCTCCCGTGGACCACCGCGCGAAACGCCGTGCAGCTCGGCGGGCGCCTCCTGTCGGCGCTCGAGGAGGAGCCGCTGGAGCTGGCGGAGCCCCGCCCGGCGCGCCTCGTGGTGGGGGCGAGCCTGGGGGCGGCCGATCTCGAGCAGGCGGGCGGCCGCGCCTCCCGCTTGCTCGAGCTGGCCGATCTCGCGATGTTCGAAGCGAAGCGTGCCGGGGGCCGGCGGGTGGCGGGCGGACCTCCGCCCGCGGGGCCCCTCCCCCCGCCGCACCTCCCGGAGGACTCCCGATGACCACCCCCACCGTCCAGTCGCGCCGCTTCGCCCGGGTGGAACATCCCCTCCCCGTGCGCCTCCGGCCGCTCGACGAAACGGAGGCCGAGGAACTCGCCAAGCGGCTCTCCTGCACCCCCACCTACACGGAGCGTGTCCGGGCCGACGCCGCCGGCCATCCGGGGACGGAGGTCTCCTGGGAAAGGGCCGCCCTTTCGTCGGTGATCGAGAAGCTCGAGCGGCTCGAGCAGACCATCCAACGCATCGCCGCGGCATTGAGTGTCGACCTGGGCGACGGCGAGAACTGGATCTCCGGCGTCACCTCCGCCCTGTCCGGTTCGGGAGTCGGGCTGGTGGTTCCGTGCAAGCTCCCGCAGGGAACCCCCGTCGAGATCGAGCTGACGCTGGTGGGGGAGACGACGGCGACGGTCCGGGCGGTGGCGCGGATCGTCTCCGTGGTCCACCCCGACGGCGAGGCCCTGCCGGTCGGCCGCTACCATCTCGGCGCGGGGTTCGAGGGGATCAACGACGCCGACCGGGAGGCGATCGTCCGCTACACCTTCAAGCTCCAGCGGGCCAAGCTCCGCGAGCGGGCCTGAGCGGGCATCGCACCGTGAGCGCGACGGCACCGGGAGCCGGGGATCGCGAGTCGGCCGGCCGATCCGCGGCCGCCGCTCCGGGGGGGAGAGCGCCGCGCCTGAGCGGGACGGTGTGGCGCTACGCCGCCTACCTCGGCGCCGTGCTCGGTCTGGGGTTCCTGGTCGAGTCGGCGGTCATGGTGGCCCTGGCGCGCTTTCCGCTCCCCGCACGGTTCGGGCCGCTGCTCCCGCTGGTGGACGCCGGCCTGCTGGCGGCGCTGCTGGCGGCCCCCCTGTGGATTTTCGTCCTCCGGCCGATCGCGCGCGCGGAGGCGAGACTCCGAGACGCCCACCGGCGGCTGGCGGGCCTGCTGGACGCCCTGCCCGACGCCGTGCTCATGGTCGATCCGGACGGGCGGGTCAGCGGCGGGAACCGGTGCGCGCGGCGCCTCTTCGGCGGCCGCGGCGGCAGGATCGAGGGGATCCCCGTCCGCCGCCTGCTTCCCGGGCTGCCGCCCTGCGCCCGGGCCGGCCTGACGTGGACCGGTGAGGCGCGCCCCGGCGACGGGACCCTCGCCGGCGTGCCCGTCGAGGTTTCCTTGGCCCACGCCCCGCTGGCGGAACGGCCCACCCTGCTCGCGGTGGTGCGGAACCTGTCGGGGACCAAGAAGCTCGAATGGGAACTCCGCGTCCGCGCAGCGGCTCTCGAGGCCTCGGCGAACGCGGTGCTGATCGCGAACGCCGACGGCACGATCGAATGGGTCAACCGCGCCTTCACCGAGCTCACCGGATACAGCCGGGAGGAGGCGGTGGGCAGGACCCCGGCGATCCTGCGCTCCGGCCGTCACGATCCCGCTTTCTACGAGGATCTGTGGACAACTATTCTCTCGGGCCGCGTGTGGCGGGGCGAGATCGTCAACAGGAGGAAAGACGGGACGCTCTACACCGAGCAGATGACGATCACGCCCGTTCTCGACGACGAAGGCCGTCCGGCGCGCTTCATCGCCATCAAGCAGGACGTGACGGAGGAGAGGCGGAAGCGGGAGCAGCTCGAGCGGGCGCGCGAGGAGGCGGAAGCCGCGGCGCGCGCGAAGGCCGCTTTCCTGGCCAACATGAGCCACGAGATCCGGACGCCGCTGAACGCGGTGATCGGCCTGACCGACCTGCTCCTGCGGACGAAACTCGACCGGGAACAGGAGGAGTCGCTGGAGCTGATCCGAAGCAACGGCGAGACGCTTCTCGCGATCATCAACGACATCCTGGACCTGTCCAAGATCGAGGCCGGCCGGATGCCGGTGAACAAGGAGCCCTGCGACATCGTCGAGTGCGTCGAGGAGGTGCTGGCGATGCTCGCTGCCAGGGCGCAAGAGAACGGGGTCGAGGTGGTGCCGGTGGAGATCGCCGGCGAGGTCCCTCGCATCGTGTCGTGCGACCGGCTCCGGCTCCGGCAGATTCTGTTCAATCTCGTCGGCAACGCGGCGAAATTCACGCTCGAGGGGGAGATCGCGGTCCGCATCGGGCTCTTGCAGCGAGACCGTGCCTATCTGGAGTTCGCCGTCCAGGACACGGGGCTGGGGATCGCGAGGGAGCACCAGGAGGCGATCTTCGAGAGCTTTCGGCAGGCGGACGGCTCGATCGCCCACCGGTTCGGCGGCACCGGGCTGGGCCTCGCCATCTGCCGCCGGCTGGTGGACCTGTTGGGCGGGACGATCGGCGTCGAGAGCGCGCCGGGCCGGGGCTCGACCTTCCGCTTCACGATCCCGCTCGAACCGGCTCCGGATCAGCCCTCGCATCCAGTGGCCCCCAGCGCCCTCAAGGGGCTCGCCCTCCTCCTGGTCGAACCGCACTCCCGGAGCCGCAGCGTTCTCCAGCAGGAGCTTCTGCGGTGGGGGATGGCCGTGGAAGCCGTGGCCGGCCTGAACGAGGCGCACGATCGGCTGGCGAAAGGAGGCATCTACCCGCTGGTCCTCGCGGCCGCCCCGCCCCGCGGTGACGGCGGTGCTCTCCGGACGCTCGCCTCGCGGCTCCCCTCGGCCGAGAGCTTGATCGTCATGACCCCGAGAACCCGCCTGAGGGATCCGGAGCTGGCGGGTTTCACCCTCGTGGCGAAGCCGGTTCGCTTCGCACCGCTCGCGGCCCTGCTCGCGGCCCGCGTCGGCGGCTCCGCTCCCCCCCGACGGCGCTTGTTACCGGTCTCCGGGGGCAGCGATTCGCGCCGGCTGAAGGTTCTCGTGGCCGAGGACAACCCCGTCAACCGGAAGGTGGCGGTCAAGCTGCTCGAGCAACTGGGCCACCGGGCCGACACCGTGTGCGACGGAGCCGCCGCCGTCGAGGCCGCGCGCCGCGAGCGCTACGACGTCGTTCTGATGGACCTGCAGATGCCGAATATGGACGGCCTGGAGGCAGCGCGGCGCATCCGTGCCCTCGGCCTGCGCCCGCGGATCTACGCCCTCACCGCGCACGCACTCGACGAGGCCCGCCAGGCCTGCCTGGCCGCCGGCATGGACGGCGTCCTGCTCAAACCGATCGGGGTCGATGCGCTCGCCGAAGCGCTCGCCGCCCGCCCGGCCGTGGCCGCGGAGTCGTGACGCGGGCCCCGCTCGCTCCCGCGAAGGAGAGCTGCCCGGAGCGACTCCGCCACCGGATCGCTCCGGAGCCGGCCGCCGGTCCGCGAAGGCCGTAAAGGGTGGGGCGGCGCCGCAAGGTCGAGCCGCGGCGGCGCGCCGGTCGGTCCTCGCCGCGCGGCGACTCTCCGCCTGCGTGCGCCGACCTCGCGCGGGCCGCGCGCCCGGAGGGACTTCGTTCCGCAAGAGAAAGCGGCGGGGCGGCGCGTCCGGTGCGCCGCGCCGCCCCGTCCGACACTCAGACCCAACCGCGGAGCTTGCAGGCCTCCGCGACGCGGCGGACCGCCACCATGTAGGCGGCCAGCCGGGGATGGACCTCGTCCCGCTTCATCGTCTCGTACACGGCGTGGAAAGCCGTCGTCATCCGCGCGTCGAGACGCTTGTGCACGTCCTCGAGGGTCCAGTAGTAGTTGTACGTGTTCTGGACCTGCTCGAAGTAGGAAACGGTCACCCCGCCGGCGTTGGCCAGGAAATCGGGGAGGACCAGCTTCCCGTTGCGGTAGAGGATCTGGTCGGCCTCCGGAGTCGTCGGGCCGTTCGCCAGCTCGCAGATCAGGCGAGCCTTGATCCGGTCGGCATTCTTCTCGGTGATCTGGTTCTCGAGCGCCGCCGGATACAGGATGTCCACGTCGAGCTCGAGAAGCTCCTCGTTGGTGATCTCCTCGCCTTCCGGATAATCGGCCAGGGTCCCGTGGCGCAGCTTGTGATCGACGAGCTTCTTCGCGTCGAACCCGTCGGGCTTGTAGCGGGCGCACCGCGAATCGCTCGCCGCCACGAGCTTCCCACCGCCGAGCACCTCCTCGTGGAGCAGGGCGGCGAACTGGCCGGCATTGCCGAATCCCTGGATCGCGTACGTCGCCGTCGCCGGATCGAGGCCGATCTTCTTCGCAGCCTCGCGCACGACGTACAGGCCGCCGCGTGCCGTGGCATCCCCGCGACCCTGGGAGCCGCCCAGGGCGATCGGCTTTCCGGTGATCACGCCCGGATGGGACTCCCGCACGATCGTCTCGTACTCGTCCATCATCCAGGCCATGATCTGCGGGTTCGTGTAGACGTCGGGGGCGGGAACGTCCTTGTGGACCCCGAGGATCGGGCCGAGGGCCCGCACGTACGCGCGCGCCAGGTCCTCCTTCTCGCGCTCGCTCATCTCCTTCGGGTTGCAGATCACGCCGCCCTTGCCCCCTCCGAGCGGAATGTCGACGACGGCGGTCTTCCACGTCATCCACGCCGCGAGAGCGCGGACCGTGTCGATCGTCTCGTCCGGATGCCAGCGGATGCCGCCCTTCGCCGGACCCCGAGCCATGTTGTACTCGACGCGGAAGCCCTGGAAGACGCGGGTCGTGCCGTCGTCCATCCGGACGGGGAGGGTGAAGTGGTATTCCCGCTGCGGAACGCGCAGCAACGCGCGAGTCGCGTCGTCGAGACCCAGGCGGTCCGCAGCCTCGTCGAACTGCCTTTGCGCGATGTGGAACGGATTCAGGTCTGACATCGGTTTCTCCTCGGGCGGCGCTCGGCGGCGCCCCCGCCGGCACCGCCCCGCCGGCCGTGCGGCACGGCCGGTGCTGCCAGGGCGGAGGTCATGGCAAGAACACCAGGCTGTCCGGGATCCTCGTCAGCGGCTCCAGCACGAGGGCCGGGTAGACGCCCAGCAGGACCGTCCCCGCTGCGGCGACCGAGAGCGCGACGCCGGCGGGCAGAGGCACGCGGACGTCGACGGTCGACCCGGCGGCCGGATCCCGGAAGTACATCGCGACGATCACCTTGAGGTAGTACGCCGCGCCAATCACTGCCGTGAGGGCCATGATCCCCGCGAGCCAAGGGTGGCCCGATCTCAGTGCGGCGAGAAAGATGACGTATTTCCCGGTGAACCCGCCCATCGGCGGGATCCCGATCAGCGACAGCATGAAGACGGTCATCACGAGGGCGAGGACGGGATGGCTCCGGCCCAGTCCGGAGAAGTTCATCAGGTGATCGGCATCTTCGCCCTCCGTCTGGAAGAGCGACACGACCGCGAAAGCACCGACCGTCATGAAGGTGTAGGCGGCGAGGTAGAAGACCGTGTTGGCCACACCGACATCGATCGGCGCCATCACTCCCAGCAGGAGGTACCCGGCGTGCGCCACGCTGGAGTAGGCCAGGAGCCGCTTCACGCGGTCCTGGACGAGCGCCATGAGGTTGCCGACGATCATCGTGGCCACCGCCAGAACCGAAAGAGCCGCCGTCCAGCGGTCCGCCAGGTCCGCCGATCCCTGCAATCCCTCGTGCAGCAGCCTCAGCAGCACCCCGAAAGCGGCCGCCTTCGTTCCCGCCGCCATGAAGGCGGTGATCGGGGTCGGGGCGCCCTGGTAGACGTCCGGCGTCCAGAAGTGAAACGGCACGGCCCCGATCTTGAAGGCAAACGCCACGAGAACCAGCGCGGCGCCCGCCAACAACATTCCGTTTCCGAACGAGCCGAAGTTCAGCCGCCCGTCGGCGATCGCTGACGCCATCTCGCTCATGTCCAGAGACCCGGTGGCCCCGTAGAGCAGCGCGGTACCGTACACCAAGAATCCCGTGGCGAAGGCGCCCAGCAGGAAGTACTTCAGCGCGGCCTCGGTCCCGAGCGCGGTGTGCCGGGCCACCCCGGTCATCACGTACAGCGAGATCGAGAGGATCTCGAGGCCGAGAAACACCATGAGCAGGTTGTCGGTGCCCACCATCACCGTCATGCCGGAGACGGCGAAGAACATGAGCGGGTAGATCTCCGGACGGTGCGACTTGACCTTCTCCAGGTAGTTCGGAAGGACGAGCAACGCCAAGAGACCCGCCAAAGCGAAAAGGATGTCGAGCGAGAGGGAGAGCCTGTCGGCACGGACCATCGCCATCCCCGGCAGGCCGGCGGTCTCCCGCACGTCCCCGTAGTCGCCGATGTGCCAGAGCATGAAAGACGGGATGAGCAGGGCGAGCGACATCCCGGCGACGGAGAAGCCCCACAGCCACTGACGGTCCTGCCGGAGTGCAGGGGCGAACAGGAGGAGCAGCAGGCCGTAGGCCGCCGTCCAGAGGGTCGGCATCGCTGTCCACGCTTCGAAAAGCTGGTTTTCCATCAGCCGATCACCACCCAGAGCAGCATCACCGCTCCAGCGAGGAACCAGAGGGCGTAGTGCCTCACCACGCCTGTCTGGAAGAGCTTGATCACCTGACCCGAGAACTCGGCCACCGCGCCGGACAGATTCACCGCACCGTCCACGACGTTCCGGTCCATCGCGCTCATCGCGCGGGACAGCGCGTTGAACGGCTGGATGACCAGGCGGTCATAGAGCTCGTCCACGAACCACTTCCGGTGGAGAAGCCGGCGGAGATACTGCAACCGCCCGGCAAGCTCCTCGGCGCGCCTCATCCCGTCGCCGTAGGCCCAGGCCGCCAGCGCGAGGCCGAGCGCGAACACGCCGATGCCGAGCCCGAACAGGCCCCACTCCCCGGCGACGCTCGGGTGCCATGCCGCGCCCTCACGGAGCACCTCCGCCGGTCCCGCCCCCTCGTGCGCCGCCTCCCCCGCCTCCGCGACGATTCCCCGCGCCGCGACCACCGGGTGCAGAACGTGGTCGAACCAGTTGACGTCGTGCACCCCGACGAGCCTCGACACGCCCTCGGGGATGCCGAGGAAGCCGACGAGCGCGGCCCCGACCGCCAGCACCACGAGAACCGCCGTCATCACCCGCGGCGACTCCCCGAGCTGGCGCCGCACCCAATCCGGCGAGCGGTTCTCGCCGTGGAACGTCATCAGCAGGGCGCGGAACATGTAGAAGGACGTCAGAACGGCAGCCGCCGTACCCACCAGCCAAAGGGCCAGCGACCCTCGGGTTGATGTCAGCGTCCTCGCCAGGATCTCGTCCTTGGACATGAAGCCGGAGAGGAGCGGGAAGCCGGTGATCGCGAGCGTCGACACCAGGAAGGCGGCATAGGTGACGGGCATGAACCGCCTGAGGCCGCCGTACAGGCGCATGTCGTTCGTGTGTCCGCACTTCACGATGACCGATCCCGCCGCGAGGAAGAGGCAGGCCTTGAAGAAGGCGTGCGTGACCAGGTGGAAGATCGCCGCCGTGAACGCGCCCACGCCCGCGCCGAGGAACATGTACCCGAGCTGGGAAACGGTGCTGTAGGCGAGCACCTTCTTGATGTCGTACTGTGCGGTCCCGATGGTGGCCGCGAAAAGCGCGGTGAGGCAGCCCACGACCGCGACCACGAACATCGCCCCCGGCGCGTGCCAGTAGAGCGAAGACATCCGCGCCAGCATGTACACGCCCGCGGTCACCATCGTCGCCGCATGGATGAGGGCGGAGACAGGGGTCGGTCCGGCCATCGCGTCGGGCAACCACACGTAGAGCGGGATCTGCGCGCTCTTCCCGGTCGCTCCGATGAACAGAAGAACCCCGATTCCCGTCAGCAACGCCGACGCGTACCAGTAGTCGGAGTTCGAGTCGATGGCGCTGCTGATCGCGCCGAAATCGAGGGTGCCGAAGGTCACCAGCAGCAGCAGCCCGCCGAGCACGAAGGCGAAATCGCCGACGCGATTGGTGATGAATGCCTTCCGCCCCGCGTCGGCGCATGTCATGGCGGTTTCCGGGTCGAACATCCGGTCGTAGTAGAACGAGATGAGCAGGAAAGAGCAGAGTCCGACGCCCTCCCAACCGATGAACATGACCAGGAGGTTTCCACCCAGCACCAGCGTGAGCATCATGGCCATGAACAGGTTGAGGTAGGCGAAGAACCGGAAGTAGCCCTTCTCCCCCGCCATGTAGCCGATCGAGTAGATGTGGATCAACGTTCCCACGAACGTCACGACGAGCAGCATCACCGCGGAGAGAGCATCGAGCGAGAACGTCCATCCGATCGAGACGTCGGCCGCGCGGGCGCCGCCGGGTGCCCAGCCCCTGAGGAGCGTCTCCCCGAAGGGGAGCCATTCCGCGTAGGTCACCGTGAACCGCGCGGGCATCCCCTCCCCCGCCGGCTGGACCGCATACCGCTCCGGCTGCTCGGCGCCCAAGGATGCGACACGGTCGAGACCGCCCGAGAACTCCCACACCACTCCGGCGGACAGCACGAAGGACGCCGCCGAGGCCGCCACCGCTATCCGGTGCGCCCAGCGGTCGGGGAGCCGTCCCGCCGCGCCGAGGACGCCCACGATGGCGAAACCGGCAAGGGGCGCCAGCGGAATCAGCAGCAGGTAAGGCAGCAGCATCTCTCGTCCCCGCGGCGTCGGCCCGCCCCGCTACCAGCGGAGGAGTCGCGCCAGGTCGATATCGATCGAGCCCCGCAGCCGGAACAGCGCGATCACGATCGCCAACCCGACGGCGGCCTCAGCGGCGGCGATCGCCAGAACGAACATCGCGAAGACCTGCCCGTCGACGACTCCGGCCCCGCCGTCGCCCGGCAGCATCCGAGAAATCGCCACGAGGGCGAGGTTCCCGGCGTTCAGCATCAGTTCGATGCTCATCAGGATCACGATCGCGTTGCGGCGCGTCAGGACCCCGACGGCGCCGATTCCCAGGAGGAGAGCCGATAGCAACAAGGAGCCGGCCGCCGGTTCGATCATCGCTCAGCCCTCCAGCCGCCGCTTGGCGAGCAGCACGGCGCCGGCCATTGCCGCGACCAGCGCCAGCGAGATCACCTCGAACGGATAGAAGTAACGATTGAACAGAGCCTCCCCCACCTGGCGCGCCGAACCGAATCCGTCCGCTGCGGCACCGGACGGTCCGATATCGGTCGGCGGGAAGCCGGTCACCGCCCGTGCGATCAGCCCCACGAAGATCAGAATCAGCGCGAACGCCACCAGGCGCGGGAGCAGCCCCGGGCCTCCCCGACTCTCCGGTTCGAGGCGCAGCAGCATGATGACGAAGACGATCAGGACGACCACCGCCCCGGCATAGAGGAGAACCTGCAGGATCGCGAGGAACGGCGCGTGGAGCAGCGCGAACAGGCCCGCGATCGACATCAGGTGCAGCACGAGGAAAAGCGCCTCGATGACCGGATTCCGGTGGAGCACCACGGCGAGCGCCGTCGCCACCGCCACGAGGGCCAGCAACACGAACGGAACGCCCGCGGCCGAAGCCGCTGCGAGAGGCAACGCGTGCGCCAGCGCCAGCATCAGACCCACTCCATGTAAACGAGAAACGCCGCCCAGATCACGTTGACGAACCCGAGCGGGATGAGCATCTTCCAACCCAGCCGCAGCAGCTGGTCGAACCGGAACCGCGGCAACGTCCACCGAACCCAGACGAAGAGCCAGAGAAGGACGGCCACCTTGACGAGGAAAACGAGC
Organism: Acidobacteriota bacterium; assembly: GCA_003696075.1. NCBI lineage: Bacteria > Pseudomonadati > Acidobacteriota > Acidobacteriota bacterium. The sequence goes on along the minus strand of RFHH01000180.1, from coordinate 16,432 downwards.
ATCTCCGCGACCGCGAGCAGGTTCCCCTGCAGGCCGAGGGGAACGCGGACGAACGCCGGGACCGAATAGCCGCCCAGATACAGGGTCGTGATCAGCCCCGAGATCGTGACCATCGCGATGTACTCCGCCATGAAGAACATCGAGAACTTCATCGACGAGTACTCGGTGTGGTAGCCGGCGACGAGCTCGGATTCGGCCTCCGGCAGGTCGAACGGCAGGCGGTTCGTCTCCGCGAAGCCGGCCACGACGAGCACCAGGAAGCCCAGGGGCATGTAGACGAGGTTCCACCACCCCTCGGCCTGGAGGCGGACGATCTCGACGGGGCGCAGGGACCGGCTCACGATGACGACCGCGATCACGGCCAGACCCAGCGCCAGCTCGTAGGAGATCATCTGGGACGAGGAGCGCAGCCCGCCGAGCTGCGAGTACTTGTTGTTCGACGCCCAGCCGCCCACGATGATCCCGTAGACGCCCAGGCTCGAGGCCGCGAGCAGGAAGAGCACGCCCACCTCGATGTCGGCGATGACGAGCGGAACGCGGAGGCCGCCCACCTGCAGAGCGCTCCCGAACGGGATGACCGCGAAACCGCACAGGGCCGCCGCGAGCGCGATCGCGGGGGCGGCGATGTAGGTGGGCCGATGGGTCATCGGCGAGACGATGTCTTCCTTGAAGAGGAACTTGATCCCGTCGGCCACGGGCTGGAGGAGGCCGAACGGCCCGACGCGGTTCGGCCCCAGGCGCCGCTGAATGAACGCCGAGCCGCGCCGCTCGACCCAGGTCATCGCCATCACCGCCACCATCAGCAGGTTGACGACGACGAAGACCTTCACGAAGCTCGCGATCACCACACCCACGGCGGCTTCCCCCTGGGGCTGGCGGGCAGCTCCCGCCAGCCGCGGGCCAGCATGTCGGCGGCGGCGCCGGTGACGCGGCAGGCGTGTGCGGCCGCGTCGGCGCCGGCCAGATCGGCCCCCGTCGAGCCCGGGAGATCGTCCCAGACGATCCCCGCGAACGCCGGCACGGTCTCCGAGATCAACGTGTGAACGCTGTCGTGCGCGGGAGCCGGATCCCCGGTGAGGTGCTCGTACAGATCGGCCAGCAGCATGTACGGTGGCCGGCAGTCGGCGTGCGGGGTGAGCCCTTTGGGCGCCGCCTGCACGCGGCCGGCGAAGTTGACGTAGGTCGCATCGTACTCGGCGAAAGCGGCCGACGGGAGCAGAAGCGTGGCTGCCTCGCTGAAACCGGAGCGGTGGGCGTCGATCACGATCCGGTTCGGCGCGCGCCGGAGCGCCTCCTCCGGGAGCACCTCCGGCTCGCCGTCCACGGGGCCCACGAGCCCCGGTCCGAGGGCGAGGACGGTCTCGAAGCGCCCGTCGCCGAGAGCTCCTCTCAGCTCGTCGATCGGCCTGGCTCCGCCGCAGAGCGCCTCGAGGAGGAGCTCGACGCCACGCCGGTTCGGGCTCTTGTCCGCTCGGATGAGCAGGTCGTCATCCTCCCCCCGCTCGTGCCGCGGGAGATACACGGGAGCGCCGCCGAGGGGTCCGGACGCGAGCCGCGCCAGCAGGAAGGTCTCCTCCAAACCCGCCCGCGGCGATGCGACGACCGCGACCCGCCCCGCGGAGCCGCGCAGGATCTCGGCCCCGGCTCGGACGGCCTCCGCCCACGGATCGGCTGCTTCCGCGGCCGGTCCGCGGACCCCCGACAGCCGGTTCGCCGCGGCTCGCTCCAGCCTGCGGCCCCATAGCCGGCCCTCGTCGCAGATCCACCAGCGATTGATCGCCTGGTTTTCCCGCGGGGTGATCCGGACGATCTGGTTCCGGAAAACCCCCAGGTGGACGGAGCAGCCGCGGGCACATCCGGGGCAGACCGAGGGAACGTCGCTGACGAAGTAGACCCGCGGCATGAAGCGGGTGTCCTTGATCGTCAGAGCGCCGACCGGGCAGACATCGGCGACGTTGCCCGAGTAGGGGTTCTCCAGCGGACGCCCCGGGAAAACGCCGATCTCCTCCTTGACTCCCCTGAGGAACATGCCGAGCTCACCGGTCCCCGTGACTTCCCGGCAGAACCGGATGCAGCGAGTGCACTTGATGCAGCGCTCCCAGTCGAAGACCACATGGGGGCCGAGGATCCTGCGCTTCGGCCCGTGTTCCTTTTCCTCGACGAACCGGGTGGTGGGGCGGCCCAGCTTGAACGAGTAGTCCTGCAGTTTGCACTCGCCGGCCTGGTCGCAGATGGGGCAGTCGAGCGGATGGTTGATGAGCAGGAACTCCATCACGGATTCCTGCCACTCCTTGACCTTCTCCGACGAGGCCTGTGTCCGCACGACCATTCCGTCGGTCACGACCGTGTTGCAGGCGATCGCCGGCTTCGGGAACTTCTCCACCTCGACGAGGCAGATCCGGCAGTTACCGGCGATCGACAATCCCGGGTGGTAGCAGTAGTGCGGGATAGGGATGCCGGCAGCATGCGCCGCCTGCATGATCGTCGTCCCCTCCGGGACCTCGAGCTCACGGCCGTCGATCGTGAACTTTGGCATCGGCAGCCTCGCAGCGGCTCAGCGCGGCTCTTCCGGCCGGCGATCGGTGGGCCACCTCGTCGCGGTCGCAGCGGTCATGGCAAGCCCCTCATGCCGTAGCGGTCATGCTTCGACCGTGCCGGATGTAGTGTTCGAACTCCTCGCGGAACTTGCTCACGAAGGACCGGCAGGGCATCGCCGCTGCATCCGCGAGCGGGCAAATGGTGGTGCCCATCATGTGTCCGGCGACCGAGTCGAGCAGGTCCAGATCCTCGGGACGGCCTCTCCCGCTCCGGATCCGGTGCAGGATCTTCAGCAGCCAGCCGGTCCCCTCGCGGCAAGGCGTGCACTGCCCGCAGCTTTCGTGGGCGTAGAAGTGGGCGATCCGCTCCATGACCGCGACCATGTCGGTGGTCTCGTCCATGACCATGGTGCCGGCCGAGCCGAGCATCGTGCCCGCCTTGGCCAGGGAATCGAAATCCATTCTCAGCCCCTGGCACTCCTCGGCCCGCAGCACCGGCACGGACGATCCCCCGGGGATCACCGCCTTGAGCTTCCGCCCCTCCCGGAGCATCCCGCCGCCGAACTCCTCGATCAGCTCGAGAAGCTCGATCCCCATCGGCGCCTCGTACACGCCAGGGCGCTTGACGTGCCCCGACAGGCAGTAGAGCTTGGGGCCGGTGTTGCGCTCGTCCGGGCCGATCGACTTGAACCAGTCGGCTCCCCGCTCGATGATCAGCGGCACGCAGCAGAGAGTCTCGACGTTGTTGACCGTCGTGGGCATGCCGTAGATGCCGTATTGGGCGGGGAACGGCGGCTTGAGCCGGGGGTTGCCGCGGCCGCCCTGCAGGGAGTCGAGCAGCGCGGTCTCCTCGCCGCAGATGTAGGCACCGGCGCCGCGATGGACGACGATGTCGCAGGACCATCCCGATCCGAAGATGTCCTGTCCGATGATCCCGGCTTCCCGCGCCTCCGCCGCCGCCTGCTCGAGACGCCGGGCGCCGAGGACGTACTCTCCGCGGATATAGATGAAGACCTTGCTCGACCGCACGGCCCTGGCTGCGATGAGGCAGCCCTCCAGGAGAAGGTGCGGGTCGTTTTCGATCAGGAGGCGGTCCTTGAACGTGCCGGGCTCCGATTCGTCCGCATTGCACACGAGGTAGTGGGGCCGATCGGGATGCGGCTCCTTCGGCATGAACGACCACTTCACGCCTGTCGGGAAACCGGCACCCCCGCGGCCCCGCAGACCGGAGGTCTTCACGGCGCCGACGATCTCGTCCGGCTCCATCCGGCACGCCTTCTCCAGCGCCCGGTAACCGCCGCGGGCGCGGTAGGTTTCCAGCCGGTGCGAGTCGGCGATGCCGACGTTCCGCGTCAGAACCTTCTCCATCTCCTCCCGTCCTCGGCCCGGCGGTGCCGCCGGAAGCCCGCGCGTCCCCGGCTAGTCCCCGACGAGGACGCGCTTCGGTCCTGGACCCGGCGGGAACGGCGGTTCCCGCCCGGCCGCGAGCGCGTCCAACAGGGCATCGACGCGCTCGATGTCCATGTCCTCGTAGTAGTCGTCGTTCACCTGCATCATCGGCGCCGTGCCGCACGAGCCCAGACACTCGACCGTGACGAGCGTGAACTTGCCGTCGGGTGTCGTCTCGCCCACCTCGATCCCGAGCCTGTTCTTGATGTGCTCGAGGACGTGATCGCAGCCCCTCAACATGCACGAGACCGTCGTGCACAGCTGGATGAGGTACTCGCCGCACGGCGCCGTCCTGTACATGGTGTAGAAGGTCGTCACACCGTGCACGAACGAGGGCGTCAGCCCGAGACGCCGGGCGATCCACTCCTCGGCGTCCGGGGGGATGAATCCCTTCTGCTCCTGGACGAGATGGAGAAGCGGCATCACCGCGCCGCGCGGCTGTGGGTAGCGCGCGACGATCTCTTCGGCCCGGCGCTCGAATTCCTGCCCGTACACGTCCCGCTCCCTGCCGTCCGCCTCAGCGGTCGACCTCTCCCATCACCGGGTCGAGGCTGCCGATGATTCCGACGACGTCCGGCACCATTTGTCCCACCGCGATCTTCTCGATCACCTGCAGGTTCACGAATGCGGCCGGCCGGATACGGCACCGGTAAGCCGAGTTCGCCCCGTCGCTGACGATGTAGAAACCGAGTTCCCCCTTAGGCGCCTCGATCGCATGGTAAACCTCGCCGACCGGGGGCTTGATTCCCTCTGTCAGGATGATGAAGTGGTGAATGAGGTCCTCCATCGATGTCAGGACCTTTTCCTTCGGAGGGAGCACGACCTTCGGGGCGTCGGCGTTGATCGGGCCCTCCGGCATGTTGTCCAGGGCCTGCTCGATGATCCTGACCGACTGCCGCATCTCTTCCATGCGGACGAGATAGCGATCGTAGACGTCACCGACCGTGCCGACGGGAATCTCGAAGTCGTACTGCTCGTAGCCGAGGTAGGGCTGTGCCTTGCGGAGATCCCACTCCACGCCCGATCCGCGCAACACCGGACCGGTGCAGCCGAAGGCGATCGCATCTTCGGCGCTCAGAACCCCGATGTCGCGGGTCCGCTCGACCCAGATGCGATTGCGCGTCAGCAGGCGTTCGCACTCATCGATCACCGGGACGACCTGTCGCGTGAACTCGCGCACCTCGTCGAGCCACCCCTCGGGCGTGTCGCGAGACATGCCGCCGATCCGCTGTGCCGAGGTGGTGAGCCTGGCGCCGGTCAGCTTCTCGTACAGGTCGTAGAGGATCTCGCGCTGCTGGAAGGTGTAGAAAAAGACCGTGGCGGCCCCGAGATCGAGGGCGTGGGTTCCCAGCCACAAGAGGTGCGCCGAGATCCGCGACATCTCGCAGAGAACCACCCGGAGGGCCTTGCACCGGGGAGGCACGTCCAGGCCCAGCAGCTTCTCGACCGCCAGGACGTACGCGACGTTGTTCGACGCCGGCGCAAGGTAGTCCATACGGTCGGTCCAGGTGATGAACTGCTGCCACGTCTTGTTCTCGGCGATCTTCTCGAAGCCACGGTGCAGGTAGCCGATATCGGCCTTGCAGCTTCGGACTTCCTCGCCCTCGAGTTCGAGCACGAGGCGGAGCACGCCGTGCGTCGAGGGGTGCGAGGGCCCCATGTTGATGGTGATGGTGCCCTCGCGGTCGCCGGCCGCCGACCCGTCGCGGAGTAGCGAATCGCTCACCGTTCACCTCCCGCAGCCTGAACCGCGCCGGCCCTCAGCATTTGAGCGGGAACTCCTTGCGCAGCGGCCAGCCCTCGTAATCCTCGGGCATCAGGATGCGCCGCAGATCGGGATGCCCCTCGAAGGTGACGCCGAACATGTCGTAGCACTCGCGCTCGAGCCAGTTCGCCGTGGGCCACAGGGCGACGACGCTCGGGACGGTGGGTGGATCGGGCACCCGGCACTTCACCCGGAGTCGCCGATTCCGGGACATCGAATAGAGGTGGTAGACGATGTCGAACGGCTCTTCGCGGGCCGGCCAGTGGACAGCCGTCACGTCGGTGAGGAAGTCGAAGTCGGTCTCCGGATCGTCGCGAAGAAAGGCGAGCACTTCGAACAGCTTTTCCCGGGCGACCACCACGGTCCGTTCCCCGCGGAAATCGCGGACCTCGAGCACGGCATCCGGGAATTCCTGGCGGAGTCTGTCCGCGGTCGGGCCGATGTCCCAGAACTCACCCTTTCCGGGATAGCTGTCGAACGCTCCGGACACCCTCAGCTCTCCCAATCCAGGGCGCCACGCGCCCACACGTAGACGAACCCGGCGATCACGATCGTCAGGAAGACCAGCATCTCCGCGAGGACGAAGCCGCGACCGACTTCGGCGGCGGCGTCGCCGAGCTGCAGCGCCCACGGATAGAGGAAAGCCGCCTCGATGTCGAAGACGATGAAGAGCATCGCGATGAGATAGAAGCCGACCGAGTAGCGGCGCCTCGCCGAGGTGAACGGCTTCTTGCCGCACTCGTAGGGGGTGACGTCCGTCAGACTGCCCGTGCGCGGCCGTCCGGCCACCCACGACACGACGATCATCCCCGCCGGCATCGCCACCGCGAGAACGGCGAGGAAGAGCAGACCCCAGGCGCTGTCGCTCATGCGGGAACGCCTCCGCGGCCTGAAGGGGCCGGCCGCACCCACCCTCCGCGCGCCGCCGGCTCGGACAGGGTCCGGGATGCTAGCAATCCGCCCGTCCGGCTGTCAACGAATCCGAGAGAGGGGAGAGGTTATACACGAAGGCGCCCCCCGGCCAACCGGCTCGGGGGGCGCGGACGGGGGATCCGCGGGCCTCAGGGGGCGCCGCCGCCCCCCTCCCCGCCGCTCTTCGCGTCCGGCTTGGATGTCCCGGCCTGGCCGGTACGGATCTTGTACTCCTCGATCCGCCGGCGTTCCTCCTCCTCCCGCCGGCGCTGCTCCTCGAGGGCCTTCTCGTAGGCGATCCGCTCCGCTTCCGCCCGGCGGTTCGTCTCCTCCGCCTCCCGGCCCTTCCGGGCGATCTCGAGCTGCTGGCGCGAGCTGGGGTTGTCCTTCAGCGACAGGGCTTTCGACGCAGCCGCCTCCGCGTCGTCCCAGCGGTGCATCTTGTTGTAGGCGAAGGCGATCTGGTTGTAGGCGAGATAGCTCTTCGGGTCGCACTCCGCGGCCTTCTTTCCCCACTCGAGCACCTTGTCCCATTTCTCCAGCTTGGGGTAGGCCTGGGCGATGTTGAGCATCGCCGTGCAGTTCTTCGGCTCCCGCGCCAGGACCGCCTCGAACTCGGCGATGGCCCCGGCGAAGTCGTCCGCGCCGAGCAGCGCGGCCCCGAGCAGTTCGTGCCCCTCCGTCGAATCCGGCTCGAGGGCGAGCAGGCGCCGCGCCGCCTCGGCCGCCTTCCGGTATTCGGCGGCCTTCTGCGCCTTGGCGGTGCTCTTCCGGGCCGATTCGAGGTGGGCCTGGGACAGCAGCTTGAGGGACCGCGCGTCGTCCTTCTTCAAGGCGATGGCCTGCTCCAGGGCCTTGACCGCGCACGCGTACTTGCCCACGGTGTAGCACACCCGGCCGAGCTCGGCGGCGACGGCGTAGTCCTTGCCGTCGTTCACCGCATTCAAGTCCTCGATCGCCCGGGCGTAGTCCTTCACCCGTGCCAGGGCCAGGCCGCGGAACTTCCTCAGAAGCCGCTTCTCGCGGTCCGTGGCGGCGAGGTCCTCGGCCCGGTCCAGGGTCACGACGACGTCGTCGTACTTCTTGAGCTGGAGCAGCGCTTGGGCGAGGTTCAGGTGGTAGGGGAACTTGCTGTTGTTGAGCTCGATGGCTTTCCGGTACTGCTGCTCCGCGTCCCGGTACTTGCGAAGCTGGAGGTAGCAGGTCCCGAGCATGAAATAGCCGTAGTCCCAGTCGGGAGCGTTGCTCAGGAGGGCCTCGAACTCGGCCGCCGCCTCCACGTACTTCTTTTGCCGGAAGTACGACATCGCCTGCTCGTAGTCCGCCAGCGCCGGCGGAACGGCGAGCGAGACGCAGAGGAGCGCGACGAGGGCTCCGACCACGACGGGAAGTCCGTTTCTGGCGTCTTTCACGGCTGCCTCCTGGGCTCGGCGCCGGCCCCGATCCCATGGCGGGGGCCCGGCTCCGTCTCCGCGCCGGACCGGTCGGGCGCGGGCGGCCTTACGACGCGGTGCGGCATTTCTTTTGTCGCACCGCGGCAGCGATTTGTCAAACGAAACATTACCGATTCGTAAGCCTTCGCCCTCGGCCTCACTGGAGCGTGAAGTTCACGGTGACCGTCAGGTAGACGTCCACGGGACGGCCGTTCTGCACGCCGGGGCGGTAGCGCCACTGCCGCACAGCGGCGATCGCCGCCTCGGTGAAACCGAGGTCCGGCATCGGGGCGCGCAGAACCTCGATGTCGCCCACCGTACCGTCCTTCCGGATCACCGCCCGGAGAATCACCTTCCCCTCGATCCTCGCCTTCCGGGCCAACTCCGGGTACTCCGGCTCGACTTTGGTCTCCGGGATCAGCTCGGGCGACGTCACCCCTCCGATGCCGGGCATCAGCGGCCCTGTCATCGGCGGCGGCTCCGGGTCCCCCAGGACGATCTCCACGTCGTCCGGAAGCGGCTCCGGCTCCGGCGGCGGCTCCGGCTCGATGATCGGCTCGGGCTCCTCCGGCGTGGGATCGGGGATCGGCACCTTCTTCGTGAGCTTCTTCTCGATCTTCTTCTTCGGCTGCTGCTTCGGAGGGGGCGGCGTGTACTTCCGGACGGTGAGAACCTTGCGATTGGCGGAGACCGCCGGCGGCTGGAACTTGATCTCGGGGAAGGTGATCATGAAGATCACCAGGTGGATCAGCCCGGCGATCAGCCAGAAGGGCCAGTTGTTCTTGAAACCGACGTCGGCGAACTCCTCGTGCAGGAAGATCTCGCTGACGAGCTCGCCCGAGCCTGCCCCGCCGGCGGCCGCCGGCGCCGGCCTGGGTGCCTGGCCCTGAGGGGGTGTCCGGTCCGTCATGGCGCTCTCCGTCCCCCTCCCGCTCAGCACTGCTGCTCGAACGGGTTGACCCCGAACAAGCGCTCGTACTCCCGGACCTCCGTCTGGGTCGGGATGGAGATGTTCGGGACCTTCTTCAGCCCGAGACCTCCTTTCTCCACCGGTTGCGTCGACTGCATCAGGACGTCGTAGACGTTGACCATCGCCTTGTAGGGCGCGTCGGGTCTAGTGTAGATGATGATCGGCTTGTCGGGCCAGCGCTCGAGCTTCGGAGCGATGTAGGGAAGAACCTCGTCCAGGGTCGCCGGCCGGCAATCCATCAGGAAGCTGCCGTCCTCCAGGACCTTGAAGAAGATCGCCTCCTCCTCCTCGACCGCCCGATTCTGCTGCTCCTCCTTCGGGAGCTTGAAATCGAGCCCCTTCGTGGCCGAGAAGACGGCCGTCACCATGAAGAAGATGATCAGGAGGAAGGCGATGTCGGCCATCGACGCCGACGAGATCTCCGCCTCCGGCCTTTTCACCTTGTCCCGTATCTCCACCGTCCTGCTCCGCGGCCTCAGTGGGGCCGTTCATGCCGCCACGACCGGCCGGCCTCGTCGGCTCAGGAGACGTCCTCGACGGTGCGCTGGTTGGTGAGGAGGATGATTTCCTCGACACCCGCCCGGCGCAACATGTCGATCACGTCGTCGATCATCTGATAGGGCGTGTCGCCTTCCGCCTTGATCACGAAGGGGCGCGTGGGGTCGACGCCGGCGACGCTGTTGACCTCGATCTCCATCTCCGACAGGTCGGCAACGGGGTGCGAAGTGCTCTTCCCGTCGGAGAACTTGTAGAGGTACTGCTGGCTGCCCTTCGGCTCCTCGTCGATGACGACGTAGGCCGATCCTTTCGGCACCTCCTCGCGGAACGACGACTTCGGCAGCTCGACGCGGCTCCGGTCCACGTGAAACTGCGTCGTCACCATGAAGAAGATGATCAGGAGGAAGGCGATATCGGCCATCGAGGCGGTCGGGATGAACGCCTCGATCTTCTTCGCCTTGTGCTTGAAAGCCATCTCGCCCGCCGCGTCACTTCCGGTTCTGCTCGTGAACCTCGAGCAAGATGTTGGCCGTCGTCTCCATCTCCCGGATGTAGCCGGCGATCTTCGTCATGTAGAAGTTGTAGAACGGCAGCATCATCACGGCGACGATCAGGCCGCCCGCCGTGGTGATCAGCGCGACCGAGATGCCCTTGGCGACCTTGCCGGGGTTGTTCAGCCCCTCCGCCGCGATCACGTCGAACGACATGATCATGCCGACGACGGTGCCGAGGAAGCCGAGAATGGGCGCGATGTTGGAGATCAGTGCGAGAATCCACACGCCGCGCTCGAGGCGGGCGATCTCGTGCAGCGCCGCGGTCTCCAGCAGCTTCTCCATCTCGTCGCGATTGGCGTCCCAGCGGAGAAGCGCCGTCTTGATGATCGCCGCCGAAGGACCCTTGTAGACGTCGCAGGCCTTGATCGCCTGATCGATGTCGCCGGCCTGCACGAGCCGGCGCACCTTGCCCACCAGCTCCGCCGTTCGCGTCTTGGCCCTCACGTACAGCGTGTAGCCGCGCTCGAGGACCACGACAAGCCCCAGAATCGACAGGCCCAGGAGCGGCCACATCACGATGCCGCCCTGGTTGAAGTAATAGACGAGCGTTCCGCCGAAACCGCCCACGTTGCCTCCTCGAAAGGGCCCGCCGCCTGCGCCGGGCAGCCCCGTCCGCATCCCGCGGGCGCTCCGGCCCGCCGGAAGAGCCGGCGCCCGCATCGCGATCCGCGGGGCCATCAGAGAGTCCCGAGAATCTGGGTCCGCTCCGCGCTGCCCGCCGATCCTGGGCGGGCCGCCGCGCGGGTGCGGCGCGCGCGGGCCTTCCGGCAGGCCGCAACGCGCACCTCTTTACACGAGCGCCGCGAGAATACGGGCGGCCCTGAGGGCTGTCAAGCCAGCGACGGGCGCCATCCCCACGCCCAGCGGGTCCTTCACCGCACCTCCGCCGTGCCCTCCCCGGACCGCCGCGGCGGCGCCCCGAGGGGCGCCGCTGCACCCGAAAAGCGCGGTGGAAGAGGACCGACGTGCGGAGGGGCGCCGCCACGCGGAAAAACGGAGGTGGGCGGCGGGGGGCGCCGCACGGGTCGCCGCTCCGGACAGAGCGTCGGGGAACGCCGGGGCGGTGTCCCCGGGGGCTCCGCCGCGGCTCGACGCGCGGGCTGAACGTCGCGGCGCCCGGAGGGGCGCAGCCCGCGAAGACCGTGGCAGGCGGCGGGCGAGCGGCCGCGGGCCGGCCGGAGCTTCCGGGGTGCGTATCAGGGAAGTTCGATCCCACGCGCCTCGAGGAGGGTGGCCTGCGCCCGCTCGAGATCGGTCAGCGCCTTGTTGTAGTCGATGATCGCGGCGATCTCCTGGCTCTCGGCGACCCGGAGGTCGTTCTGGAACTGGAGCACCTGGTAGGCGGTGGACAGCCCGTTCTCGTAGCGCTTCTGCTCCGCTTCCAGCTTCTCGCGCTGCAACTCCAGGTTGGCCCGCGCCGCCTGGACCTGGCGCGCCGCCGTCTCGACGCTCCTGACCGCCTGGCGCACCTCGACCCGGATCTGCTGGCGCGCCGCCTCGAGCCTGAGCCGGGCCTGCTCCACCGCCATCCGCGCGCGGGCATGGTCGGCGCGGGCCCGCCGGTTGCCGACCGGGAGGACGAAATTCAGGCTGACGGTCCAGTTGGTGTTGTCGAAGTCCTGGAGTTCCGAGAAGGAGTCGCTGCGGCCGCCGACCTCCGTGACCACCACGACGTTCCCGTCGATGATTCGCGGGACGAACTCGAAGTTGTTCCCGGTCACGGTGTAGTCGCCGTTGATCCGCAGGTCCGGCTTCAACTGGTTGCGGTAGAAGCGCTCTCCGAGCTCCTCGTTCCGGAGCGCCAGCCGGGCCTGGATGACCTCGAACCGCCGGTCCAGGGCGGTGCGGATCGCCGCCTCCGCGTCGACCGGCGCCGGCGAGAAGCCCGGCTCGTCCGTGGGCAGGATCTCCCGCTGCCAGTTCTCCGAGTCCTCCGGAACGCGGAGGAGAGCGCGCAGCACGTCCTCGGCGTCCCGCACCCGGTTCTCGGCGGCGATCACGTCCTGAACCCGGCTCGCCACCTCGGCTTTGGCCTGAGTGATATCGATCGGCGGCAGCGTCCCCACCTCGACGCGGATCTTGGTCTGCTCGAGGAAATCTTTCGCGAGATCGAGCGACGATTGCGCCACCTCGAGCTGCTTGCGGGTCCCGACCAGGTCCCAGTAGGCGTTTTCCACCTGCTGTACGGTGCGGATCACGAGATCCCGGAACTGCTCCTCCGAGATTTTCAGACTGTTCCGCGCCTGTTCGATCGAGGTCTTGTTGACCGACAGCCCGAGGTTCCGCAGCAGGGAATGCTGCATCGACAGGGTGAGCGAGGTCGAGAAGCTGCTCGGGACCGCCGGGATCTGCACGTTCCCGATCACCGGGAACGTCTGGGAGAACTCCCCGTGGCTGAGCTGCGCGGACCACTGGCCGCCGGTGCTGAGCGGATCGGTGTAGGTGAGCGTCACCGCCTTCACCGTCTGCGACTCGGGCGAGACGCTGCTGCGCGGCTCCTGCTGCTGTTCGTTCCACGTGACGCCGGCCGAGAACGAGGGATCGAAGGCGGACTGCGCGATCACGACCGACTCGCGGGCCCGCTCCGGCTCGATCCGGCCCACCGCCAGATCGAGGTTGTTCTCGAGCGCCATTTGCACCGCGTCGGCGAGCGAGAGACGCCACGGACCCTCGGTGCCGACCTCCGCCTGCGCTCCCGCGCCGCCGGCCAGAGTCCACGCGGCGGCGAGCGCCGCGGCCATCGTCCGATGCCATCGCTTCATTGGACTTCGCCCTCCTGCGCCGTCCGCTCGGCGGACGGCCCGCTCGTCGCCGGGCGCGCCACGGGCGGCGTCTCCGGCAGGGTCTCGGCGAGGTGGCAGGCCACCCGGTGGCCCGCGCCGATCTCCCTCAGCTCCGGGTCCCGGTCGCGGCAGGCCGCTTCGGCGTGGGGACACCGCGGGTGGAACCGGCATCCCGGCGGCAGGTCCACCGGGGACGGCATTTCCCCGGGGAGAGGCGCCCGGAGCCGCCGGGCCCTTTCGGGATCGGGGGGCGGCACCGCCGCGAACAGCGCTCTCGTGTAGGGGTGGCGCGGCGCCCGGAGCAGCGCCGCCGCCCGCGCCTCCTCGACGATCCGGCCGAGGTACATCACGGCGATCCGGTCGCAGAGATGCCCGATCAGCGCCAGGTCGTGGCTGATGAACAGGTAGGCCATCCGGTGCTTTTCCTGCAGCTCGAGGAGGAGGTTGACGATCTGGGCCTGGACCGAGACGTCGAGCGCGGAGACCGGCTCGTCGAGGACGACGAATTCGGGACGCACGGCAAGGGCCCGGGCGATCCCGATCCGCTGCCGCTGGCCGCCCGAAAACTCGTGCGGGTAACGGTCCAGCGCGCCGGCGTCCAGCCCGACCTCCTCCAGGAGCGCCACCACGCGCTCGGTGAGTTCGCGCCCCCGCGCCATTCCGTGGATCACGAGGGGCTCCCCGACCAGGCTCCTGACGCGCATCCGAGGATTGAGCGCGGTGGAGGCGTCCTGGAAAACGATCTGCAGCCGCCTCCGGAGGCGCCGCAGCTCCCGGGGCCGGAGCGCGAGCAGGTCGATCCCGTCGAAACGCACGGAACCCGCCGTCGGCTCGAGCAGCCGCAGCACCGCCCTGCCGAGGGTCGTCTTTCCCGACCCCGACTCCCCGACCAGCCCGACAATCTCCCCCCGGCCGACGTCGAGATCGACCCCATCGACCGCGCGCACGAGGGCGCGCGGTCCCCACCACCCTCCCTGCACGGGAAAGTGCTTGACGAGCCCGCGCACCTCGAGCAGGGGCGCCGTCACCGGCCCTCCCCTGCCCCGACCGGCTCGGCCAGCAGGCAGGCCACGGCGCGCTCGCCGCCGGCGGGTTCGAGGTCCGGGACCCGCTCGCGGCACCTCTCCTGGGCCAGCGGGCACCGCGGGTGGAAGGCGCACCCCGGCGGAAGATCGGCCAGGTCCGGCACCTGACCGGGGATCGCCGCCAGGCGGCCGCGGCGCCCCTCCGGCCGCGGCACGCTCGCCAGGAGCGCCCGCGTGTACGGGTGCCTCGGGTCGGTAAAGAGGTCGCGCACGCCGGCGCGCTCCACGATCCGGCCCGCGTACATCACCAGCACCCGGTCGCACAGGGCCGCCACGACGCCGAGATCGTGCGTCACGAGGAGCACTCCGAGGAGCCGGCCCTCCTCGACCAGCGAGCGGATGAGGTCGAGAATCCCCGCCTGGAGGGTGACGTCCAACGCGGTGGTCGGCTCGTCGGCGACGAGGACCTTCGGGCGCGCCGCGAGGGCCAGCGCGATCAGGGCCCGCTGCTTCATCCCGCCGGAGAACTGGTGCGGGTACTCGCGGGCCCTGCGCTCCGGGTCGGGGATGCCCACCCGTCGCAGCGCCTCGACGGCCTCCGCCCAGGCCTCGCTCCGGGGGACGTGCCGGTGCGCGCGGATGACGTCGACGATCTGCGTGCCCACCTTCAGTACGGGGTTCAGCGCGGCTCCCGGCTCCTGCGGCACGTAGGCGATCCCGGCGCCGCGGTAGCGACGGATTTCGCGCTCCGACAGCGAGAGGATCTCCGTCCCCTCGAGCCGGACCGCTCCGTCGACGACCCGGCCGGGAGGAGGAACGAGCCTCACGAGCCCCAGCGCGGTGGCGGTCTTGCCGCAGCCGGACTCGCCGACGAGGCCGACGACCTCGCCGCGGCCGACGGTGAAGGAGACCGCATCGGCGGCGCGGACGATCCGGCCCGCGCGCGGGAACTCCACGCGCAGACCCTCGACGGCCAACAACGGCTCCGCTCCCAAGGCGTCCGTCCCCGTCCGCCGGGCCTGCCGGCGGTCAGGCAAGGCTAACACCGCCCCGCTCCGGCGCACCCGCGTGGCGGGCGCCGGCGGTTCCGACCGCGCCGCGAACGGAGGGCGCCGGGCGCGGCCTCGCATCGCGGCGCGAACCAGTCTATACAATGCGCTCTTTCCGCCGCGTCGACCCGGCCCCCGGGAAGGCGTGACGGTCCGAAAGGAGGCCGCCTCCGATGCCCGCGAGACGCCCGTCCACGATCCTGGGCCCGCTCGCCGCGCTCCTGCTCTGTGGCGGGGCGCCCGCCTTGGCCGGCGAGGGCGCGGCGGCCGCCGAGGCCGCCACGCACCTGGGATCGAGGCTTCCTCTCTGGTCGGTCATACCGTTCGCGGGAATCCTCCTGTCGATCGCCGTGCTTCCGGTCGCCGCGACCCGCTTCTGGCACGACCACTACCCGAAGGTGGCGGCCATGTGGGCCCTCCTTCTGGCGGTGCCGTTCCTCCTGAGCTACCGGATGGAGGCGGTGCACGCGATCGTGCACATCTACCTCGTCGATTACGTGCCGTTCATCATCCTCTTGTGGGGTCTGTTCACCGTCGCCGGGGGCATCGTGGTGCGGGGCACCCCCCGGGGAACCCCGGCGGTCAACACGGTCCTCCTTGCCATCGGGACGGTGCTCGCTTCGCTGGTCGGCACCACGGGGGCGGCGATGCTCCTCATCCGGCCGATCCTCCGCGCGAACGCCCACCGGCGATCGCGGACCCACATCGTGGTCTTCTTCATCTTCCTGGTGGCGAACATCGGCGGCTCGCTCACTCCCCTGGGCGACCCGCCCCTGTTCCTCGGGTTCCTGCACTCCGTTCCCTTCTTCTGGACGCTGCTTCACATGCCGGGACCGTTGCTGATGGTGGCCGGCATCCTGCTGGCCTTCTTCTACGTGCTCGACAGGATGCTGGTTCAGCGGGAACTTCGTCAGGACGGCCCGCACCCGGCAGAGGGTCCGAAACGGCCTCTCGAGATCGCCGGCGCGCGGAATTTCATCCTCCTCGGCGGAATCGTCGGGGCGGTGCTCATGAGCGGGCTGTGGCACGCCGGCAGCGTGCACATTCTCGGCGTCGACCTCGCCTTCCAGGATCTGGCCCGTGACGTCATCATCGTGCTCTGCGGGCTGATCTCGCTGCTGACCACGAGCAAGGAGCTGCGCCGCGAGAACGATTTCACCTGGGGCCCGATCCGCGAGGTGGCCTACCTGTTCGCCGGCATCTTCATGACGATCGTGCCGGCGCTCGAGATCCTCAAGGCGGGCGAGGCGGGGGCGCTCGCCGGCCTCATCCGGACCTGCCGCGATCCGTGGCACTACTACTGGATCACCGGGACGCTCTCCTCGTTCCTCGACAACGCGCCCACCTACCTGACCTTCTTCAACACCGCCCTCGGGCGCTTCTACCCCGGCATGGAGGAGCACGCCGCCGTCGCCAACCTGATCGCGACGCACAACCACTATCTGCTCGCGATCTCG
>RFHH01000179.1 GCA_003696075.1 Acidobacteriota bacterium | reverse complement strand
CCGGCAAAGCACCGCGGGGGGCTTCCGCCCCGGCGCGCGCCGGCGCCAAGGGCGAGCGACGACGAACGGCTTTCTCGGCCCGATCCCGCGGCGGAGTCGGTCCCTTCATCCGATACGACGGCGAGCGGGAGCGCCGGCCGCAGCTTCGAGGTCCACCCCGGAGAACCCGGGAGGTGCGACCTCGACGGTGCGGATCCGCGCTCGACTCCGCGGAGAAGGGGGCTTCGCCAGGATTCCGGGGCGCGGCAGCGGCCGGCGCCCGCAGCTTCGGGGGTGCCCGATCGAGGGTGCGAGACGCCGCGCGTCCAGGCGACAGGCAGACGCTTCGCCCCGGATTCCCGGGCATCGATCCGTTCGGGGCCGGGACCTTCGATCTGCGGGCGACTTCGGCGGAACGACGCACCATCGGGGACGCACGCCACACCGCTTCCGGGCTCTCGCTGGGTGGAGCGAGATTCCGTTTCCTCGGGGATGCCCCTCGGCCGGTCGGCGGGGGTGCGTCTCGGGGCGGTCCGAATCGGCCGGCCAGCCTAGACGCGATCCTCTCCCGCAGCCGGCTGCGCCCTCCCGAGGAGGAGCACCAGCGCCCCCGCGATCGCTCCTCCGGCGGCCGGCCAGCCGAGCGGCACGCCCAGCAGGAGCGGTTCGAGCACCGAGACCGCCGCGAGGCCGCCGCCGAAACCGGAGAGCCAGGCGCGTGCCGGCTTCCGCCCACGAAGCAGCAGCGCGCCGCCGAGCAGGCCGAGCGCGGCGATCCCGAGCCGAACCGCGCCGAAAAGGGCGACCAGGGCCGGCCGGCTTTCCGGCGCGCGCACCGCCCCCGCCGGCCCCCGCCCCGATGCGGCGTCGGCGATCATCAGGAACCCGCCGAGAAGGACGAGGAGCGCCAGCAAGCCGGCGGCAAGGGCGCCGGCGCGGCGGTACGGACCGGGCGTTGTGCGGGGCTGGGACACGGGGCGATACTCCTTGGCCCGTGGATTATCGTCGATCGGCAACGGCCTTCCTACTGGCGGCGGCCCTGGCGGGCGGGGCGGCACGCGGCGAGGGCGTTCGGGACCCCGTCGCCGATGCGGTCTCGACCGTTTCGCCGGAGCGACTGGCGGCTCACGTGGCCCGCCTCGCCGGGTTCGGGACCCGCCACGCGCTGAGCGCCGGGTCGGGCGAGGGGCGGGGCATCGACGCGGCGGAGGCGTGGGTCGCCGCGCGCTTCGCGGAGATCCCCGGCGTCGAGGTCGAGCGGCGCCGGGTGCGGGCCTTCCGCCTCTCCGGCGGCGCGAGGAGGGTGGCGGCCGGGTGGCCGGTCTCCTCCCCCGCCGCACGGTTCCTCTTCGGCCTCGCGGGCATGGGCTTCGGCTACCGGGAGCCGGCGATGTCGAACGTGATCGCCAGGCTGCCCGGAAGGGAACCGGAGCGCCTGATCCTTCTCAGCGCCCATCTCGACTCGCGTCCCGGCAAGCGCTTCGACTGGCGCACCGACGCCCCGGGTGCCAACGACGACGGCAGCGGTGTGGCCGGCCTCCTCGAGGCGGCGCGCGCGCTGGCCCCGCTGCCGCGGCGCGCGTCGGTCTGGTTCGTCGCCTTCAACGGAGAGGAGCTGGGCCTCCTCGGCAGCCGCCAGCTCGCGCGGGAGATCGAACGGGCGGGCCTGCGGGTCGAGGCGATGCTCAACCTCGACACGATCGGCGGGACGACGACGGCGCGCGACCTGCCCGCCGACCCGGCGCTGCCGCCTCCGGGAACGCTCCTCCGGGTCTTCTCGGAGGGACGACCCCAGCACCGGTGGCTCGACCCCTCTCCCCGGCGCCGCCTCGCCGCCGGTCCCAGCGAGGCCGACAGCCCCTCCCGCCAGCTCGCGCGCTACGTGCGCGCTGCCGCTCGCCGCTACGTGCCGGACCTCCAGGTCGAACTGATCGCCCGGGCCGACCGGATCCGGAGAGGAGGCGACCACTTCCCCTTCCTCCGCCGCGGTGTCGCCGCGGTGCGGTTCACCGAGCAGCGGGAGGACTACGCCCACGAGCACCAGGATCCGCACGTCGAGAACGGCCGCCGCTACGGCGACCTGCCGGAGTTCGTCGACCCCGAGTACATGGCGAAGGTCACGCGGATCGCGGTGGCAACAGCGGCTCTGCTCGCGCGCGCGCCGCGGGCTCCCGAGGAGGTGCGGATCGACACCAGCCATCTCGGGGAGACGACCACGGTGCGGTGGCGGCCGTCGGCGGACCCGGAGATCGCCTCCTACCGGCTGCTCGCCCGCCGCACGGCCTCGCCCGACTGGGAGATCGAACGCGATGCGGGGACGGCGGGCGAGGTCACGGTGGCGCTGCCCCGCGACGACTGGTGGTTCGCCGTCCAGGCGGTCGCGAAGGACGGGACGCCGAGCCTGCCGTCCCTCGCCTGGCCGTCCGACCGATGATCCTCTCGAGGATCTCCCGGAACTCCTGTGCGTTCTTCGGCGCGTGGGCGTGCCAGTCGTTGTTGAAAAAGGCGTAGAGCGCGCGCCGGCCGAGGTGAGGGGCGAGCCGTTTCGCCCACGCCCGCAACTCCTCCCGCGGGTAGTCGTGGTCGTACAGCCGCGGCCCGGTCCCGTGAAACCGGACGTAGAGAAAGTCGGCCGTGGGGATCACCTCCGGCGGGAGCCTTGGATGGCTGACCGCGACGAACGCGGCCCGGTGTCCGGCCAGGATCCCGGGGATCCGGTCGTCCTCCCACCAGCTCCGGTGCCGGAACTCGATCGCGTGGCGCAGGCGGTGCCGTCCCGACCAGACGGAGCGGGTCGCCCGGTCGAGCCGTTCGAGAAACGACGCGAGGCGCTCCGGATCGGCGTGCAGGGATGGCGGGAGCTGCCACAGCACGACGCGCAGCGCGCGCAGGGGGGCGACGCGCTCGAGGAAGCCGCGAAGGCTCTCGTCGCCGGCGGGGTCGAGCTTGTGGAGATGGGTGATCCGCCGGTGCCCCTTGACGACGAGGTGGAAGCGAGCCGGCAGGCGGCGGTTCCAAGAGTCGATCATCACCTGCGTGGGGAACCGGTAGAAGGTGGCGTTGATCTCGACGGTGTCGAAGACGCTCGCATAGTAGGCGAGCCGGTCCGTGCCGCGGACCTCCTCGGGATAGAAGCGGCCCGACCAGTCGTCGTAGGTCCATCCGGAAGTGCCGATGTGGAGGGCACCCATCGCCGCGCGCCCCATCCCCGGCCCGACACCGCGAAACGACCCCCTCTCCACGCCCCCGAGCCGGGTAGAATCGCTGGATGCGACTCCATCCTACCGTCCTGTTCGCCGCTCTGCTCGCCGCCGCTTGCGTGCCGGACACCCGACCGCCGGGGGGCCCCGGCGGTTCCCCCGATCCGGCCGTGCGTCCGGGAGAAACGCTG
>RFHH01000178.1 GCA_003696075.1 Acidobacteriota bacterium | reverse complement strand
CCGCGAGCCCCGCCCCCGCGTACAGGTCGAGAACCCGGCGGGGAGGAGCCCCGCCCGAGCCGAGGCCCTCCGCCACCAGCGCATAGAGGAGCCGCGCGGCTGCCGGGTTGACCTGGACGAATCCGGTCGGTCCCACGCGCAGCGGAAGACCGCCCGCGCGATCGACGAAACCGTCCGTGCCGGCGAGCACCGAGTAGCGGCCGGCCCCGCGGAGGGCCACCACCCCGCAGAGCTCGGGACGGGCGGCGATCAGCTCCCGCGCGGCGGTGCGGGCGGCCGCGGGGACGGGACCGGGCCCCGACGCCGCGATCAACCAGCGGCTGCCGTCGGAAGCCCCGCGCAGCTCCAGACGCGCCGGCCAGGAACCGGCCGCTCCGAGACGGCCAGCGAACCGGCGCGCCAGGAGGCTGGCCTCCGGCGGCGCGAGCAGGCAGCGCTCGACCGGCACGAAGCGCGCCGGATCGCGCGCGGCGTGGAAGCCGATCCGCCCCCCGCGCACGGCGAAGGCGATCCGATTCCGGTATTCGAGCGACGCGGGAGAGGCGATCACCGGC
This sequence comes from Acidobacteriota bacterium, assembly GCA_003696075.1. Taxonomy (NCBI): domain Bacteria; kingdom Pseudomonadati; phylum Acidobacteriota; species Acidobacteriota bacterium. Next base: position 8,252 of record RFHH01000178.1, on the reverse strand, counting down.
TCGATCGGGATGGCCACGCCCGCCAGCCGCCGGAGCACTTCCGCGGCGCGCTTCGCCTTCGCGCGGAGCGCCGCCGGCGGGGCGAGGGTCATCATCGGGCACCCCCCGCACTCCGGCTGGTGCGGGCACGGGGGCGCAACGCGGTCCGGGCTCGCCTCGAGCCGGGATTCCACCACCGCCTCGCCGTAACTCCGCCGCCGGCGCACGATCCGCGCCATCACGCGCTCGCCGGGCCACGCGTCGCGCACGAACAGCACGAAGCTCCCGTGACGGGCGACGCCCTCACCCGACGCGTTCACGTCGGTCACGCGGAGTTCGACGCGCGCGCCCTCGTCCGGAGCGGCGCCGCGAGCGGTGCCGGTCACACGGGCAGGATAGCGGCCGCGCCGTCGTGCCGCCGGGGCCGCCGTGGCAGACTTACGCCCCGGACGCCCAGCGGTTCCGATCCGGAGGAGCGCATGGAAGTTCTCGATGCCGAGAGGATGCGCGCGGCCGACCGTCACGCCATCGACGGCATGAAGATCCCCTCCCTGGTCCTCATGGAGAATGCCGGCCGCCTCACCGCGGAGACCATCCTGGAAGAGATGGGACCACCCCCCAGCGGCCGCGCGGCGATCTTCTGCGGGCCCGGCAACAACGGCGGGGACGGGTTCGTCGTCGCCCGCCACCTCGCCGCGGCGGGTGTCGAGGTGACGGCCGTCCTCCTCGGCCGCGCCCTCGACGACCTGCGCGGCGACGCCGCGACGATGGCGGCCGCATGGACCGGTCTCGGCGGGCGCGTGATCGAGATCCGCTCCGAGGAGCAGTGGAGGGAGCGCGCTCCGGAGCTCGGTCGCGGCGATCTCGCCGTCGACGCCATCTTCGGGACCGGTCTGACGCGCCCGCTCCGGGGCGTCCCCCGGCTCGCGGCGGAGGCGATCAACGCTTCCGACGCGGCCGTGGTGGCGGTGGACATCCCGTCCGGTCTCGACGCCTCGTCGCCGGCGCTGCCCGGCCCCGCGGTCGCCGCCGATCTCACGGTGACGTTCGCGCGCCCCAAGGTGGCGCACCTCCTGCCCCCTGCGGAAGGGCACTGCGGCAACCTGGTGGTGGTCGACATCGGGATTCCCGACGCCGCGATCGCCGCCACCGCGCCGGACCTGCACGTCCTGACCGACGAAGAGGCGGGGCGGCTGTGGCCCCCGCGGCCGCCGGACTCGCACAAGGGCACCTACGGCCACGTCCTGGTCGTCGGCGGCGGCGTCGGGAAGTCCGGTGCGGCGGCCCTCGCCGGGCTCGGAGCCCTCCGGGCGGGAGCCGGCCTCGTGACCGTGGCGGTCCCGAGACCGGTGCGCCCCGAAGTCGCGTCGGTGGCCCCGGAACTGATGACGGAACCGCTTCCGGCGGATCAGAAGGGCCGCTTCGCCGCCTCCGCGGCCCGCGCGGCTCTCGCCCTGGCCGCCACCCGGACCGTCGCCGCCGTCGGGCCCGGGCTCGGCACCGCGGGAGACACACCGGCCGCGGTGCGGCGCTTCGTCCGGGAGGCGCCGGTTCCCCTGGTGATCGACGCCGACGGCCTGAACGCCTTCGCGGGCGTCCGGCTCTCGTCCCTCGCCCGCCGGCGCGCCCCGGCGGTCCTCACCCCCCACCCGGGAGAGGCGGCCAGGCTTCTCGGGACGGGGACGGCCGAGATCCAGGGCGACCGTCTCGCCGCCGCTCGCCGCCTCGCGAAGGAGGCCGATGCGGTGTGCCTGCTCAAGGGACACCGGACGGTCGTGGCGGCTCCGGACGGCCGCGCGTTCGTCAACGTCACCGGAAATCCGGGGCTCGCCACCGGTGGCGCCGGGGACGTGTTGACGGGGATCGTGGCGGGCCTGCTCGCGCAGGGGCTCGACCCTCTCGAGGCGGCCGCTCTCGCCGCGCATCTGCACGGGGCGGCAGCGGACCTGGCCACCGACGACGAGCGGGGAACGCACGCCGAGGCGTCGCTGACCGCCGGGGATCTGCTGGACTGGCTCGGGGCGGCGATCCGCCAGCGCGTCGAAGCGCCCCGGAGGGCGGCCCGGGAGTGAGCGAGATCGAGCGCACCCGCGGCGAGCGGGAAACGGCCGCCTGCGGGCTCCGCCTGGGGCGGCGGCTGCCCCCGGGGGCCCTGGTCGCCCTGTCCGGTCCCCTCGGGGCCGGCAAGACGGTCTTCGTCCGCGGCCTGGCCGCGGCCTGTGGGATCCCCGAGGAGGCGATCACCTCCCCGTCCTTCGTCCTGGCGGTCGAGCACCCGGAGGGCCGGCCTCCCCTGCTGCACGTCGACCTGTACCGGCTGGCACCGGGGGCGGCGATCGACGATCTCGGGATCGAGGAGGCGATGGAGGAGGGGATGCTCGTCGCGGTCGAGTGGGGCGAGCGCCTCCCCGATCACCTCCTCGAAGCCGCCGTCCGGGTCTCGCTCGAGCCGGCGGGTCCGGACGAGCGCATCGTCCGGATCGAGGGGGGCGCGCTCACTCCAGCCGGTAGTTCGGGGCTTCGCGGGTGATGATCACGTCGTGGGCGTGCGACTCGCGCAGCCCGGCACCCGTCACCCGGACGAAGCGGGCCCGCTCCTGCAGCTCGGCGATCGACGCGGCGCCACAGTAGCCCATGCCGGCCCGCAACCCGCCGATGAGCTGGTGCACCAGGTCGCCGAGGCGCCCCTTGTAGGGCACGCGCCCCTCGATGCCCTCCGGGACGAGCTTTCCCACGTCCTCCTCGGCGTCCTGGCCGTAGCGGTCCCGGGCGCCCCGGCGCATCGCCGCGAGCGAGCCCATTCCCCGGTATTCCTTGAAGGTCCGACCCTGGTAGAGGACCGTTTCTCCCGGCGATTCCTCGGTGCCGGCGAGGAGCGAGCCGACCATCACCGCGTCCGCCCCCGCCGCGATCGCTTTCGTGATGTCCCCCGAAAACTTGATCCCGCCGTCCGCGACCAGCGGAACGCCGTGCGGCCGGCAGGCGCGTGCCGCCGCCGCGATCGCGGTCAGCTGCGGGACACCGGCCCCGGAAACCACGCGGGTCGTGCAGATGCTGCCCGGCCCGATCCCGACCTTGACAGCGTCCACTCCGCGCTCGACGAGCGCTCGGGCGCCCTCCTCGGTGCCGACGTTCCCCGCCATGAGCTGCACGTCGGGATACCGGTCGCGAATCCGATCGACCATGTCGAGGACCCGGCGCGAGTGCCCGTGCGCGGTGTCGACGACGATCAGGTCGACCCCGGCCTCGACGATCGCCGCGCACCGTTCCAGCGTGTCGGGACCGGTGCCGACCGCGGCGCCGACGAGGAGGCGGCCGTGTTCGTCCTTCGCCGCGTTCGGGTAGCGGATCCGCTTCTGGATGTCCTTGTAGGTGATCAGGCCCTTCAGCCGGAACGCCTCGTCCACCACGAGGAGCTTCTCGATCCGGTGCTCGTGCAGCAGCTCCTGGGCCCGGTCGAGGTCGGTCCCTTCGGGCACCGTCACGAGGTTCTCGCGCGTCATGAACTCCCGGATCGGCGCCTCGACCCGGGTGCAGAAACGGAGGTCGCGGTTGGTGAGGATCCCGAGCAGCCGCCCGTCCTCGTCGGTGATCGGAACTCCCGAGATCTTGTACCGCGCCATCAGCTCGAGCGCTTCTCGCACCGGCCGGTCCGGGGTCATCGTGATCGGATCGACGATCATCCCGGACTCCGAGCGCTTGACCTTGTCCACCTCCTGCGCCTGCTCCTCGATGCTCATGTTGCGGTGGATGACCCCGATCCCGCCCTGCTGCGCAATGGCGATCGCCAGGCGCGCTTCGGTCACGGTATCCATCGCGGCCGAGGCGAGCGGGATCTGCAGGCGCAGGTCCTTGCTGATCCGGGTCGAGGTGTCGACCTCGCTGGGCAGCACCTCGGAGTAGCCGGGGAGCAGCAGGACGTCGTCGAACGTCAGTCCCAAGGGCAAGCGCTCGTCGAGCATGTCTGAGGGCCTCGCGCGGTGAGCGCCGATTCTAGCGGCCCGGCCCCCCCTGTTCCAGTCACCTGCCCCCGGCCGCCGCCACGCCGCCGCAGCACTTCTTGTACTTCTTGCCGGACCCGCACGGGCAAGGGTCGTTCCGCCCCACGCGCTTCCCCTCGCGGCGCACGGTCTTGACGACGCGCTCCCCCGCCTTCGCCGCCGAAGCCGCCCTGAAGATCGCCTCCTGCTGCCGCCTGCGCCGCTCCTCCTGGGCGCGCCGCTCCTCTTCGCTCATCGGCTCGAGCAGCATCAGGTAGCGGACGATCTCCTCCTCGATGCGTGCCTTCATCGCCGCGAACAGGTCGAAGGACTCCCGCTTGTACTCCACCAGCGGATCGCGCTGCGCGTAGGCCCGAAGGCTGATTCCCTCCTTGAGGTGGTCGAGCGCCAGAAGGTGGTCCTTCCACTGGTTGTCGATGATCTGCAGGATGACGAAGCGCTCGTACCGCCGCATCATCTCGGGACCGACCCGCTCTTCCTTCTCCGCGTACCGCGCGCGGATCCGTTCCAGCAGCCGCTCCTGGACCTCTTCCGGTGCGCCCTCCAGGTCGATCCCTTCCTTCGCCGGGCTGAAGCCGAAGAAGTGCCGAACCTGCGTCTCCAGCTCGTCGAGCCGGGGTCCCCTGCCCTCTTCCGCCTCCGCGAAGGCCTGCTCCACGAGGTCCGCGAGGATCTCCTCGGCCTTGCCCAGCACGTACTCCCGCGGGTTCTCCTCCTCGAGAATCTCGCGCCGGAGGTTGTAGACCTCCTTGCGCTGGAGGTTCTGGACGTCGTCGTATTCCAAGAGCCGTTTCCGGATGGAGAAGTTCTGCGCCTCGACCTGCTTCTGCGCGCGTTCGATCGCCCGCGAAACCACCTTGGATTCGATCGGGACGTCGTCGGCTTGATCCAGCGCCTTCTCCATCAGCCAACCGGCGAAGCGCCGCATGAGATCGTCTTCGAGGGAGAGGTAGAAGCGCGACGAGCCCGGGTCGCCCTGCCGGCCGGCGCGGCCGCGGAGCTGATTGTCGATCCGCCGGGCCTCGTGCCGCTCGGTGCCGATGATGTGAAGTCCGCCGAGCCGGACGACCTCCTCGTGCTCGCGCGCGCAGATCTCGCGCGCCTCCGCGAGCGCGGCCTCGCGCTCCGCCTCGTCCGCCTCGTCCCAGCTCTTGCCCGTCTTCTCCAGCACGAGCCGCTTCGCCAGGGCCTCCGGGTTCCCGCCCAGAAGGATGTCCGTTCCGCGGCCGGCCATGTTGGTGGCGATCGTGACCGCCCCCAGACGTCCGGCCTGGGCCACGATGTCGGCTTCCCGTGCGTGCTGCTTGGCGTTGAGAACTTCGTGCGGAATGCCGCGCTTGCGCAGCAGCGCCGACAGGCGTTCCGACTTTTCGATCGAGGTCGTGCCGACGAGGACGGGCTGCCGCCTCGCATAGCACTGCTCGATTTCGTCGGCCACCGCGTCGAACTTCGCCTTCTCGGTCTTGAAAATGACGTCCGGATGGTCTTCGCGGATCATCGGCTTGTTGGTGGGGATGACGACGACGTCCAGCTTGTAGATCTCGGCGAACTCCGCCGCCTCCGTCGCCGCCGTGCCCGTCATCCCAGCCAGCTTCTCGTACATCCGGAACAGGTTCTGGAAAGTGATCGTGGCCAGCGTCTGGTTTTCGCTGCGAATCTGGACGCCTTCTTTCGCCTCCACCGCCTGGTGAAGGCCATCGGACCACCGCCGCCCGGGCATCTTTCTCCCGGTGAATTCGTCGATGATCACCACCTCGCCGTCCTCGACGAGGTAGTCGACGTCCCGCTTGTAGAGCGTGTGGGCGCGGAGCGCTTGCGTCACCGCGTGCAGAAGCTCGATGTTCTGGGGATCGTAGAGGTTCTGGACGCCCAGCAGCCGCTCCGCGTGAGCGACGCCCTGCTCCGTGAGCACGACATTCCGGCTCTTCTCGTCGACGATGTAGTCCCCACTCGCCTCCAGCGCCTCGCGTTCTTCGCGCGCGACCTCTCCGGCGATCACGGCGCCCGGCTTGAGCTGCGGCACGATCCGGTCGACGCGGTAGTAGACCTCGACATCCCCCTCCGACGGGCCCGAGATGATCAGCGGCGTCCTCGCCTCGTCGATCAGGATCGAGTCCACCTCGTCGACGATGGCGTAGTGGTGTCCCTTCTGCTGAACCATCCCGCTACGCTCGAACTTCATGTTGTCGCGGAGGTAGTCGAAGCCGACCTCGTTGTTGGTGGCGTAGGTGATGTCCGCCGCGTAGGCGGCGCGCCGGGCGGCCTCGTCGAGATCGTGCTGGATGCAACCCACGCTCATGCCCAGGAAGCGGTAGACCTGGCCCATCCACTCGGCGTCCCGCCTCGCCAGGTAGTCGTTCACCGTGACGACATGGACCCCCTTGCCGGTGAGGGCGTTGAGATAGGCCGGAAGGGTGGCGACCAGTGTCTTTCCCTCGCCGGTCCTCATCTCGGCGATCTTCCCCTGATGGAGGACGATGCCGCCCATGAGCTGAACGTCGAAGTGGCGCATGTTCAGGGTGCGCCGCGCCGCCTCCCGGACGACGGCGAAACTCTCGACCAGGAGATCGTCCAGCGACGCACCCTGGTCCAGGCGGGTCCGGAACTCCGCCGTCTTGGCCCGGAGCTGTTCGTCGGTGAGCGCCCGGATCTTCGGCTCCAGCTCGTTGATCGCCGCCACCAGCGGCTGGAGCCGGCGCAGCTCGCGCTCGTTCTTGGTTCCGATGATCTTGCCGAGGATTTTCTGGATCATGACCAACCTTCCGCGTCGACGCGCGGCGGGCGTCGTCGACGGGGGATCCTATCGCCCGGGGGCCCGGCGGGCCACCGCGGGCGCGCCCGGCCGCCCGGTCGCCGATCAGTAGAAGAGCGCCTCGTCCAGGACGAAACGCATCGGGTCGACCTGCCGGCCCTGGACGAGCACCTCGTAGTGGAGGTGCGGGGCGGTGGAACGGCCCGTCGTTCCGACCAGGCCGATCACGTCTCCCCTTCGGACCTTGTCCCCGGGCCTGACCTTGAATTCCGACAGGTGCCCGTAGCGCGTCACGATCCCGTCGCCGTGGCTGAGGTAGAGCACCTTGCCGTACCCCCGGTGACGCTCGGCCTTGACCACGACGGCGTCGCCGGGGGCGTGAACCGGGGTTCCTTCCGGTGCCGAGATGTCGATGCCGCGGTGGAACTGGCGCCGTCCCGTGAAGGGGTCGCGCCGCCAGGCGAAGCCGGCGCCGATGAGGCCGCGGACCGGAAGGATCGACGGGGTGCGCGCCAGCCGCTCCGACTGGGCGCCGATGGCCCGCTCCACCGTGTCGAGCCGGCGTCCCAGGAGCGTCCCGAGGCTGGCCAGCTCCTCGGCCTCCTCGCCGAGCAGCGCGGTGCGCTCCGCCGGTCCGAGGGTGTCGGTTCCCACCGACACGCCCTGCCCGCCCGGACCGAGCGAGGGAAGGTCGAGTCCCGCGATCGCCGCCAGCTTCTGGGTCCTCTGTTCGAACTTGTCCAGGCGGTCCCGGAGCTCCGCCAGGGTCGACTCGATCTCCTCGGCCCGGCCGGCGAGTTCGTCACGCTCGCGGGTCGCGGCCGCCAGGTCGGACGCGAGACGGTGAGCCCGCAGCCAACCGACGGGAGCGGACGCCGCGAGGATCGACAGGACGGCGATCGCCGCCGCACCGGCGACCAGATGGGCGCCGCGAAGGTGGAAGCGGCGCATCCGGGCGCGGGCGTCCGGAACGACCATGATCGTGAACCGTCGATTCAGGAACACACCGGACCTCCGCCCCGCCGGACCGCAGGAGGGGGCGGAATATAGCTCCCCCGGAGAGGGGGCCGCAAACGGACCATCCTCGGCCGGGCCCGGCGCTTCGGCGAACCGCTGTCACCAATGCCGAACGGCGGCGAACGCTCCCGGAACGGCGAGGTTGACGGGCATCCTCCCTCCCCCGAGAATCGCCCGCATGGATCCGGAACGCTGCGCCGGGAGGCTCATCGTCGCGGCGCTGCCGGGGCCGGAACTCGGCCCGGAGGCGATCCGGGCGCTCGAAGATCTCGGCCCGGCCGGAATCATCCTCTTCGATCGGAACGTCCGCAGCCCCTCCCAGCTCGTGGAGCTGATCCTGGGGGTCCGAGAGGTCTGTCCGGAGCCGCCGGCGCTCGCGATCGACCTGGAGGGGGGCCCCGTCAACCGGCTCGCGCACCTGGATCCGGCGCTGGCCCGGCTGCCGGCCGCGCGCATCCAGGCCGCCTGGCCGACCGAGCGGCTCGAGCGGGTCTGGCGCGGGG
>RFHH01000177.1 GCA_003696075.1 Acidobacteriota bacterium | reverse complement strand
GTCTCCGGTCGTCTTGTCGTAGCTCTGGACCGTGGGGATCGGAACCGGCCGCATCATCTCGATCGGCGCGATCGTGTTCGGCCCGTCGATGCTCTGCGGAACGTTCGTCAGCTCATAGCCCACGGCGGTGCTGGGGTTGAGCGGGCCGATGCAGCGCCCGGTGCTCAACACCCCCGAGCAGTCGACCGACTTCCACTCGTAGGTCTCGTTGCAGTTCACCGGCTGGCAGGCCCACGCGTAATACGCGCGGTGGTTGGACGTGCCGGCATCCGACTGCATGTCGTGAACGCCGTGATAGATCTCGCCGCAGATGCCGGTGAACGAGCCGATGTCGTCCGCGTAACCGCGCCAGGCGCGCTTCGGGTTCTTCTTCGTGCCCTTCTTGTAGACCATCGAGCAGGCGTTCGTCGCCGGGTCCCACGTTCCCGAGCAGGAAAACGCACCGCCCGGGCTGATCTTGTCCGAACCCGCGGTGAAGTACCGCTGCCAGATCGTATCCGTCTGCACGCCGTCGCTGTCCGTCAACGTCGACTCGAACGGGTACGCATCTCCGAACGAGAGCGTCGGCAGCAGCAGGACGGCGGCTGCCGCTGCGATCAGGATCCATCTCTTCTTCATTCGCGAAACCCCCTTTTCCTCAGTAATGCGGCCACACGTAGCCGGTGGCGTCGCTCGTGGCGTGGATGAGGACGCCCATGCCCAGATCCAGAGTGAAGTTCGCCGAGGGCGGCGCACCCGACTGCCAGTTCGTGAGCGAAGCGTTCGAGTTGTACTTGCTCACCCGGTCGATCGCGCTTCCGTACTGGGAAGTCAGGTCGTTGAACAGCTCGTTCGCCTTGGTGAACGTCTGGTGGTACGGCGCGGCGGCGTTGTTCCACCCGCCGTTCGCCGCCAGGAAGTCGAGCGTGAAGTTCGGATCGTGCGACCCGACGATCACCGCCTGGTCGATCGGACCGGTGTTCTTCGCGAAGACGATGTAGGCCTCGCCCTTGTTGACGGCGAAATTGGCGCTCGGACTCGACCCCTGGCTCCAGTTCGTCAGCGACGCGTTGCTGTTGAACTTGGACACGCGGTCGATGTCGGGATCCTGCGACTTGATGTCGTTGTACAGCTCGTTCGCCTTCGTGTAGTTGTTGTTCCACGGAAGCGACAGGTCGAACGCGGTCCCCGCCCCCACGTTGGGGACGAACTTGAACCCCATGTTCGAGGCGACGGTCAGGCCGCCGACCAGCATCGCACCCACGGCGACACCTGCCGCCAGCACCCGCAGCCATCTGCGTGCTGTCATGTATGCCTCCTCATGCCTCTGGCCGGCCGACCCTCCCGGCCCGCCGCGCCAGCGCCACACCACCCGCTCCACCGGGGAACGGGGCTGCCGAGGTGCACGCCGCCGCGCCGCGCTCGGGTGCGACCGCCCACAATGTGTACGCCGACGGATCCCCGCCGGCAAACGGTTTCCTGACTTTCCTGCCCGCCCGGGGGGCGGGACCCCAAAGACTCTCGCGCATCATTCCACCCGGTAAAAGACGACCGTCCCGGGCACCGGCGGACCGTTCCGGTCCACCAGGCGCGGGCCCGCCGGAAGGCGGGTCCACAGGTCGGCCCCCGGCTGCGGGGAGAGGCTCTTCGCCACCGCGTGGACCGCCTCCGGCCGGGGGAACTCCAGCACGACCGCGCCGTCCGCGCCTCGAAAGACCCTGATCTCCGGCGCCGACGCGACCGATCCTCCCGCCCGAGGAGCCCGCAATGACGGCGCCAGCGCCGCTACGAGCAGCGCCGCCGCCAGCCCGAGCCCTGCCACCCCACGGAAGCGGGCCCGCCGGGCTCGCGCGCGGCGCATCCGGGCGACGAGGCGCTCGACGGAGGCGTCCGGCACCGATTCGACGAGGGCGCTGCGGAACAGCGCGCCGAGATCGCCGCCGGCCCGATCGGGAAAGTCGGTCACGCGGGGTGGTTTCGCCATCGTCTTCACCTCGGGGGGCGACCGGGTCGATCCCGACCCCCGCCCACGTATACCCGCGACCCGGCCGGAGCGTTCACGCCGGATCGAGCGCGCCCCGTTCGGCGCGCTTCCGCGGACCGGTCATCCGCCTTACCGGGAGACGCCCGCTCCGGCCTTCCCCGGGGCGCCCGGGACGGTGCGGTTTCCGCTCCAAGTCGTTGTGGGCCGGGAGGTTCTGGCCGGACCAGCCGCCCGAAGCGTCAGGGTGCGCGGAAGTCATGGGTTCTCATTGGGATCTGGCGCCGACACGCACCTTCGCGGAAGCATCTTCCGTTCCGCGGGGACGCAGAACGCGTCCCGAGGTCCCCATTCGGACGGGGTTGGGCCTCCGTCCTGCGCTGGAGCGTCGGGACGGACTCGGGCCAGCACGGAGCCGGCGCGACCGATCCGAAGATCGGCCTCGAACGAATCTCACCGGGAGGTGCTGCCGGAGATCGCAAACCCTGAACTGCCAACGCGTTGAACCCGAGCACGCACCAGCGGGGACGCACCCCACATCGCCGGACAGCTCACCTCGTGGCGAGCGCCGGGAGGCGGAGGCTCAGTGCTTGGCGCTCCGGGCTGCGGGTCGCGGGATCCCGCCGATCAGCTCCGGGTGCTCGGCCTCCAGTCGCCGGCGGATCTTGGCCCGCGCCGAGGTGGACAGGCGCCGGACCGTCACCTCGGCGATCCCCAGCGCGTCGGCCACCACGGCCGCCTTGAGGCCGTGGACGTCGCGGAGCAGGAAGACCTCCCGCTCGCGCTCGGTCACCGCCGCGAGGGCCTCTCCGAGGATCCGCCTCAGATCGGTCGCGGCCACCTGCCGGAAGCCCTGGCCTCCGTCCTCGGTCCGCGGACCGGCCGCCTCCAGGCCGGTCTCGCGGCGGGCGGGAGACCGCTCGCGGTGGCTGCGGGCGGCGTTCAAGGTCAGCCGGACGACCCAGGGCTCGAGCGGCCGGGCGGGGTCGAGCCGGCCGAGGCTCCGGTACAGCCGCAGGAAGACCTCCTGCGCGACGTCCTCCGCCTCGGCGAGCGAACCGACGATGGAGCGGGCCACTCGGAGGACGAGACGACCGTGGCGGGCCACGAGGGCGTCGAAGGCCTCCTCGTCGCCGTTTCGGGCGCGGAGGATCAGTTGACGCTCGTCGATCAGGAGAAGCGTCCCCGGCGGCCGGATGCCGCCCCGCGGCCGGCGTGGTAGCTTCGCGCGCGGTGGGAACGATTGTACGCCGACGCGGCGGCGCGCGGCGCCGGCCGGTGCTCCTCGTTGCCCTCACCGGGCTCGCGGCCGGCGCCGGGTGCGCGGTGCGCCAGGAGGCGCCGCCGGTCGTCCTGCTGACGATCGACACGCTCCGGGCCGACCGCCTCGGATGCTACGGCGGGCCGTCGCCCTCGCTCACACCGAACCTCGACCGCCTGGCGGAGGAGGGAGCGAGGATCGACGTGGCGGTGGCGCCGATCAACCGCACGACGCAGGCGGTCGGCACGATCCTCACCGGACTCGACCCCTGGCACCACGGCGCCGACGGCCTCGCGATGCCGCTCCCGGACCGGGTCACGACGGTGGCGGAGGTGTTCAAAGCGCGCGGCTACGCCACGGCCGCGTTCGTGACGAATCTCAACCTCGCGCCGGGACTCGGCTTCGAGCAGGGCTTCGACATTTACTCGAACCCGCAGCCACGGTGGCGCGAGAATTCGGCCCGGCAGCTCACCGACGAGGCGCTCGCGTGGCTCGAGGCCCAGTCCGGCAAGCGGATCTTCCTCTGGATTCACTACCTCGACCCCCACTGGCCCTACACACCCCCGCCCGAGGTCGCCCGCCGGCTCGACCCCGATTTCGCCGGCTGGGACCACGGGGCGGACATCTGGGACCGCCAGCGGCGACACGAGGTCACGAAGGGCCAGGTCATCTACGCGGCCGATACGGTGCTCAGTCCGCGCGAGATCGAGCACCTCCGCCGGCTGTACGACGCCGAGATCGCCGCCACCGACCGCGAGGTGGGACGCCTGCTCGCGGGACTCGCGCGGCTCGGGATTCTCGACCGGGCGGTGCTCCTGTTCGCGTCCGATCACGGAGAGGCGCTGGGCGACCACCGGAAGTGGTTCAGCCACGGCGAGTACCTGTACGAGGACACGCTGCGCGTGCCGATGCTCGTGCGCGCGCCGGGACGGGTCCCGGCGGGGACGGTCCTGTCGGGGATCGTCCCGCTGAACCGGGCGGCGCCCACCCTGCTCGAGCTGGCCGGGGCCCCGGTCCCCGGCGGGCTCGACGGCGAGAGTCTCGCCCCCCTCCTCCGCAGAGGCGGCGAGACCCGCCTTCCTCCGGCGGCGCTGATGCACGCCAACGATTTCCTCCACCTGCATCCCGAAAACCCGCGCCGGCCGGTGAAGGGCCGGAAGGGGCGGTGGTGGGCCTTGAGGGACGGCTCGCTGAAGCTGATCCGGATTCCGCTTCCGGACGGGCGGGCCGAGGAGGAGCTGTACGATCTCGCGGCCGATCCGGAAGAGGCGCGGAACCTCGCCGCCGCCAGGCCCGATCTGCTGGAGCGGATGCGCGGGGAGTTCGAGCGGCGGCTCGCCGAGCTGCTCCGGTCGGCCCGGTTCGGAGAGGTGCCGGAGGCTCTCGATCCGGAGAAGCTCGACGCGCTCAGAAGCCTCGGTTACGCGAACTGACACGGAGGCGATGGGCCGGGCGGAGGGCGAGGGGATGAGGAGGCTGCTCGCGCGCGGCATCGGATCCGTTCGGAGGCTCGTCGAGGCGGTCGAGAGCGAAGGGCCGGGGCCCGGCGGCGCCGCGGCCGTGCTCGCCGGCGTCATCGCCCTCCGGACGGTCCTCGAGATCGCCGTGGCCGACAACCCCGCCTACTCGGCGCTGGCCGGGTTCGTGCAGTATCCGCTCGCCTATCTCGCCCCCTTCGCGGCGCTCACCGTCGTCCTCGCCTTCTGGGCGCGGGTGAGCCCGGCCCGCGTGGCGCGACTGATGACGCTCGCCTGGCTGCTCACGCTGGGACCTCCGCTCGCCGACCTCCTCCTGCACGCGGGCCGAGCCCATGTCCGGGCGATCGGCTACCTGCACGCGGACCCCTCCGACCTCGGCTGGATCTTCCTTCACTTTTTCGACTTCCGGCGTTCCCTCGTCGGAACGACGTTGGGGATCCGGCTCGAGGCGCTCGCCGCGCTGCTCCTGGCGGCGATCTACGTGCGCATGAAGGGGGGCTCGGTCGGACGCTCGGCCGCCGCGGCCGTGTCGGTGTACGCGGTGTCCTTCTTTTTCTTCGCCCTGCCGGTGATCGCCCTCGGCCTGTACCGGCTTCGCCTTCCCGGGACGACGATGAGATCGTTCTACGAGGGCGAAGGTGTCCTGATCCGGGAGAACCCCGCGGCCGGCGCCGACGCCACTCCGATCCTCTGGCTGGTCCCCATCCTCGGCGCGACCCTCCTCGCCTGGCGCACCCTCGAGCGGCGCTCGCCGGAGCCCGGGTGGCTGGCCGGCGGGTCCCCGTCCCCTCGGTTGCCGGGAGCCGGATGGATCGCCGCCGCCGCTTGCGCGTCGGGGATCGTGGCGGCGAGGTGGCTGCACCTTCCGGCCGGGCCGCTCCACGCGGCCTCCGCTTGGGATCTCCTCGCCGGTGCCGCCGGTCCGCTGGGCTGCGGCCTCGCCGCCGCCGCCGCCGTGCCGCGCCGGGCCTCCGGCGACCCGGCCGCCGGCCGGGTGGCGGCCGCCGCCGGGGCGGGCGCGCTCGCGGCGGCTCTCGGCC
>RFHH01000176.1 GCA_003696075.1 Acidobacteriota bacterium | reverse complement strand
CGGTGCGCGCGGTGCGCGCGTGACGCCGGGGGCCGAGGGCCTGTTCTACACGGTCATTTCGGTGAACAACGACGGGACCGAGGAGCAGAGCGAGCCGGTGCAGCTCCAGCTCCCGAGCGTGCCGAACGACCGCCCGCTGCGGATGCGCCCGCGCCGCTGACGGCGGAAGGTCGGTTGCCATACCACCGGGCCGCGCGGAAGCGCGGCCCGGTTTTTCTTCGGCCGGTGGCGGGGCGGCCGGGCATGACGGCAGAATCGGTCGCTCGCGGCCGGCGGCCGCCAGGAGAGAGGCTCAGTGGCGACGCGCGCGGAGGCCCGCCTGCTCGGGGTGGTGGCGGCCTGCTTCCTGCTGTCGGGGGCGGGGAGCCTCGTTCTCGAGACGGTCTGGCAGCGTGAACTCCGGCTGCTCTTCGGCTCGTCCACCCTCGCCGTCAGCACGATCCTCGTGACCTACATGCTCGGGCTCGGGCTCGGGAGCCTGCTCGGAGGCCGGCTTTCGTCGCGGATGGCCAACGGCGTGCGGGTCTACGGGTGGCTCGAGCTGGGGGTCGCCCTGTACGCGCTGGCCGTCCCGCTGATGATCCGCGGTGTCGGTCACGCCGCGGGCGGGGCGTTGGCGAGCTTTTCGTTCTGGCCGGTGACGCTCGCGCGGTTTTTCGGCTCGCTCGCCCTGATGCTCGTCCCGACGCTGGCGATGGGGGCGACGCTGCCGGTGCTCGTCGAGACCTGTACCTCGTGGCGCCCCGCCTTCGGCCGGCACGTCGGGCTTCTCTACGGGATCAACACCGCCGGGGCCGTGCTGGGCGTCCTGACAGCGACGTTCGTCCTCTTCCCGAGGCTGGGGCTCGCCTGGTCGAACCGGGCGGGCGCCGCCCTCGACGCCGTCGCCGGGATGACCGCGCTGGCGCTGCTCGGCGGCGTTTCGGGAACGCGGTCCCGGCAGGCGCGCGCGGAGGGCGATGCGGGCGTTCCGCCGGGCGGAAACCGGGGATGGTTCTGGGTCGGCGTGGTCTCCTACGGGCTCGTCGGGTTCACGGCGCTCGTGTACGAGGTCGCGTGGACGAGGGTCCTGTCGATGACCGCCGGCTCGTCGATCTACGCGTTCGCTGCCATGCTGACCGCTTTCCTGGCGGGAATCGCCCTCGGAAGCCTGGCGGTGCGCCGCTGGGCGGACCGGCTGTCCGACCCGTGGCCCGTGTACGGTGTGGCGCTGATCGGCCTCGGGGTGACGGCCGGCGCGACGGAGTTCCTCTTCCCGATGCTGCCCGACGCCTATGTGGCGGTGCTCGAGCGGGCGGGCCTGGCCGGCCGGTCGATGGTCGTCGCCGGGTTCGTCCTGTCGGCCGCGGTGATGCTGCCGGCGACGCTCGTGCTGGGGGCGCTGTTCCCGCTCGCCTGCAGGGTGGTCGCCCGCTCGGGGGCAGGCCGGACGGTGGCGGCAGCCTACTTCTCCAACACGCTGGGATCGGCATCCGGCGCCTTCGCCGCCGGGTTCCTTCTCGTGCCGTGGCTCGGCCTGCGCAACACGGTCGCCGCCGCCGCAGCGGCGAACCTCCTCTGCGGCGCTTCGATCCTCGCCGCGCGGCGAACACCGGCGCGAGCGCTCCGGCCGCTGGCGGCGGCCGGGGCGGCGGCGGCGCTCGCTCTGTGGGTCGTCCCGGCGGGCGACGCGGCCGCTGAGCTGACGCGGGGCGTGTACTACGTCCCCGAAAACGAAATCGACTTCGGGATCGAGCGGGAGAAGCTCGAAGGGGTTCCCGGCGACCGGATCCTCTTCTACCGTGACGGCCTCGCGGCGACCGTGTCGGTGCACGACACCGGGGGTGGTCTGAACCTGCGCGTCAACGGCAAGCCGGACGCATCGATCTGGGACATGTCGACGCAGGTCCTCATCGGCCAGATTCCGATGGTGTTCGGCCGGCGGCCGGAGGACGTTCTCGTGATCGGTTACGGCTCCGGGATCAGTGCGGGGGCGGCGGCGCTCCACCGGCCGCGGCGCCTGGACATCGTCGAGATCGAGGGGGCCGTCCTGGAGGCGGCGCGCCTGTTCGACGCTCACAACCATCGGCCGCTCGACCGCCCGTTCACGCGGGTGATCGTCGAGGACGGCCGGAACTACGTCGCTCACACGAAAAGGCGCTACGACGCGATCATCTCCGAGCCGTCGAACCCGTGGATGAGCGGCGCGTCGAACCTGTTCACGCGGGAGTTCTTCCGCGAAGCGCGGCGCGCCCTCCGGCCGGGAGGAAAGCTCCTGCAGTGGATCCACTTCTACGGCATGGACGAGCCGACCGTGCTGTCGGTGTTCAGGGCGATCACCGACGAGTTCCCGCACGTCTACGGTTTCCTCTACACCGCCGAGGACACCGACTTCCTCATGCTGGCGACCGATCGGCCGCTGGGCCCGGACGACCTTCCGCGCTGGGAGAGGCTCGATCCGGAAGTCCGGGCCGACTTCGACCGCATCGGGATCGGCTCGACCGAAGAGCTGTGGAGCCTGCTCCGGGCCGACGACCGGAGAATGGCCGAACTCGCGGCGAGGGCCTCCGCGGAGAACACCGACGACAGCATGTACGTCGAGCTCCGTGCGCCCTGGAGCATCTACGCACCCGAGGACGCGCGCTGGCGGCGGATGCTCGGCCGAACGGCGTCGATCGCCGGGG
>RFHH01000175.1 GCA_003696075.1 Acidobacteriota bacterium | reverse complement strand
CGGGTGGCCTCGCGGAAGCGGAGGTCGTCGAGCGGAGCGCTGTGGGCTGGTTGCTCCTCGAACCGCTTGCTGGGGACCGGCTCCGCTGCCGCGCCGGCGGGGCGCTCGTTCACGCCGCGGAACCCGCCTGGGCCGATTTCGAACCACCGTCGAACTGCTTCCGCAGCAGCACTGAGCCGGAAGAAGAAGGAGCGACTCGAAGATGAGCGGTACAACGTGGAAGGGTATCCGGCGGCAGTCGCTTGCGCTCGTGTCGATGGCGCTCGCTGCGCAGGCCGTGACCGCTCGAGCCGAGGACGGAAGCGAGCGACTGGCGCGCCTCGAGGAGGCAGTGGCGCGAATCGAGGCGCAGCTCGCCGAGCTACGGGACGAATCGCCGGCCGGGCATCGGGACGTTGCGGAGCTCGAGCGTCGGATCGCGCTGCTCGCCGAGGAGATCGCGCGCCTCCGCGCTGCCGGAACGAGTCCCTCCCAGCCGCGGTCATTCTCGCTCGGCGGCTACGGGGAGGCGCGCTACGAAAACTTCGACAGCAGGACCGGTGCGGGGGTCACATCCGGGAAAGAGGACAGGGTCGATTTCACGCGGCTCGTGCTCTACATCGGCCATCGGTTCGGGGAACGCTGGCACCTCACCAGCGAGATCGAGTTCGAGCACGCTCTTGCCGGTGACGGCGAACCGGGAGAGGTGGCGATCGAGCAGGCGTACCTCGGGTACCGGGTGAGCGACGAGCTCGAACTGCGCGCCGGGCTGCTGCTCGTCCCGCTCGGTTTCATCAACGAGATGCACGAACCGCCCACCTTTCCGAGCGTGAACCGCCCTTCTGTCGAGCGCTACATCATCCCCGCCACCTGGCGAGAACTCGGGGCCGGCCTCTCAGGTGGCGGCGAGCGGCTGCAGTATCGGGCGTACGTCACGAGCGGCCTCGACGGGGCCGGTTTCGGCACGCTTTCGGGCCTGCGCGGTGGCCGGGGCTCCGGCGCGGAGGCGCGGGCGGCGGACCTCTCGCTTTCCGGGCGGCTCGACGTGGCGGCGGCGCCGGGCCTGACGATCGGCGCTGCCCTGTTCGCCGGCAAGACCGGCCAGGGGCGCCTGGACACGAATGGCACTCCGATCGCGGGGCGCCTCGCGCTGTACGACCTGCACGCCGAGTGGCGCTTCCGCGGGCTGCGCGTGCGGGCGCTGTGGGCCGCCGCCTCGTTGGGCGACGCGGATCGGCTCGCCGCGCTCGCCGGGGAGCCGATCGGCTCGCGGATGATCGGCTGGTACCTCGAGGCGTCCTGCGACGTCCTGTCGTCGAGCCGTCACCAGCTGTTGCCGTTCGTGCGGCACGAGCGGTTCGACACTTTCGACCGGAGCCCGGCCGGCGCGGCGGTGCCGGCCGGCATGGAGCGCCGGGTGACCACGTGGGGCCTCGCGTGGAAGCCGATCGAGGAGATCGCTCTGAAACTGGACCGGCAGGATTTCGACGGGCCGGATGGAGGGGTCGACCAGTGGAACCTCGGCATCGGGTTCGTGTTTTGATCGACGCCGGCCTGCTGCTGTTCGCGACGGCTCTACTCTTCGCGGCACCACCGGCGGCAGCCGCCGTGCCGGCCGAGGTGCGGGAAGCGCTCCGGAGGCTCTTCCCGAAACCGGTGCGGATCGAGGAAAGGACGCTGCTGATCGACGATTCGACCGCGGCCGCGATCGCCGAGCGTGGAGGCGGCGAACCGCCCTCCCGTATCGCCACCTGCTTCGTCGCGCACGCAGGGGCGGAGAAGACGACGCCACCGCTCGGCTACGCCTGCCTCGACACCCACGTTGTGCGGACGCTGCCGGAGACGCTGCTCATTGCGTTCGATCGTGACGTGACGCTTCTCCGCATCGACGTCCTCACCTTCGACGAGCCGGCTGATTATCGCCCGCGACGCGCCTTCCTCGATCAGTTCGAGGGCCGGGGTCGGGAAGAACGACTCGATCTCCGGCGCAACATCCGGGCGATTTCGGGGGCAACCCTGTCCTCGCGGGCGGTCACCGAGGCGTCGAACCGGGTGCGTGTCCTGATCGAGCGCCTGTTGTTGGGAGGAGAGGGGCGATGAGCCCCAAACTGCGCGCAGCGCTGATCGCGATCACGCTCGCGACCGCACTCACCGGCGCCGCCTTCGTCGGGATGCGCGAGCTACTCGAGAACGACGACCCCTTTTCCGCTTACAACCACCCACTCCAACCCTGGGCGCTGGCGGCACACGTTGTTCTCGCGCCGGCGCTGGTGCTCTTGTTCGGCTGGGTCTTGGGCGTGCATGTCGTTCCACGGCTCTTCGGACCGGGTCGGGCGAGGCGGCGCACCGGCCTCGCGAACCTGATCATCGGGTTGACGATGATCGCCAGCGGCTACGCGCTCGAAGTGGTAACGATCCCGCCGCTCCGTTTGACGCTGGCCTGGGTGCATGGGCTGAGCAGCGCCGGGTTTCTCGTCGCACTCGGGCTCCACGCGAGGCGTCCCTCCCGCAAGAACGGTTCTCGCAGGCGCGGTCTCGTGGTTTCTCGCCGGTCGAGATCCGCGCCAGCTTCTGCGAACGAGAAGGCGCAGGTGCCCTCAGGCCTGGCGTATCCGCGTGGCCTTCCTCCACAGAAGCCATGTCATGAACACGAGCGCGCCGAGCGAGACGATCTGAAGGACGCCACGGGGGGCCCAGTCCGGGAAGAGCGGCAGCGGGAGCTGGAAGACCATCAGCACCGCGATCACGATCCCCATGATCGCTTCGCCCGCGACCAGGCCCGAAGAGAAGAGCAGTCCGCTGTGAATCATCTTGCGGCGGCTCTCGGCGGGAAGTCCCTGCCGCTCGGCTCCCTTCTCGACGAGGAGATAGACGATGCCTCCCAGCAAGATGGGCGTGGTGACCGTCCATGGGAGGTACATCCCGACGGCTAGCGGCATGGCATGGAGCCGGAACTTGGTCCCCGCGGGCGCGAGCAGGAAGGTGTCGATGACGATCGCGGCGATCCCCACGGCGGCGCCGGCGCCGACGAGGGACCAGGGCAGGGGACGGTCGGAGAACAGGGTGCCCACCAACTCCTTGAACATCATCGCCTGCGGAGCTTTGAGCGGTGCGACCCCCTCCCGGACCGGTTCGCCGATCCCATAGGCGTGGAGCAGCAGCGACATGACCGGGGCGATGATGAAGGCGGGAGCGATCGTTCCGGCGACCTCGGCCCACTGCTGCCGCCGCGGGGTGGCGCCGAGGATATGTCCGATCTTGAGATCCTGGCAGATGTCACCCGACGTGCACGCGGCGCAGCAGACGATTCCCGCGACTCCGAGTGTGGCGAGCATCCCCTCGGCCCCGGTGTAGCCGAGCACGAGGAGCAGGCCGGCGGTGACGAGCACGGTGCAAATCGTCATCCCGGAAACGGGACTGTTCGACGAGCCGACGAGACCGGCGATGTAGCTGGCGACGGCCACGAAGAAGAAGGCCAGAACCAACATGGCTGCCGTCGTGACCACTGTGGTGATCACGTGCCCGGTCATCGCGTAGTAGACGCCCGCCGTGAGCACCACGCAGCCGGCGATGAGCAAGGCCAGCCAGCGACCGGTGATGTTCTGTTCGGTCCGCGGCAGGAGCGACTGGTCGTCGCGTCCCGATATCCCGTGAATCGCGCTGCGAAGGCCGGCCGCGATGCTTCCGGAGACCTTGATGAGGGAATAGATGCCGGCCACGACCATCGCACCGATTCCGAAGTAGCGGATCTTCTTGTCCCAGATCTCGGCCATCACCCAGGCGGTCGTGTCCCCGTTGATGTCGGCCCCCCAGGCGAGCACCGGAATCGCGCCCAGGAAACTGATGGCGCCGCCCAGGAACACCAGCAGGGAGACCTCGAAGCCGACAATGAAGCCGACCGCCATGAGCATCGGTGAGATGTCGATGCCGCCGTAGATGGCTGTCCGGCCGATCCGGACCGCTTTCTCCACCGATCCGCTGAAAAACCCGAAGACCGACACCAAGACCTTGAACAGCCCTCCGATGCCCAGCGCGGTGAAAATGCCGAGCATGTCCTCGCCGCCTCGGTCGCCGGCCTTGAGGACTTCGGCGCAGGCCACTCCCTCGGGGAACCTCAGCTCGGGCTGTTCGATGATCATCGCGCGGCGGAGCGGGATCATCATCGTGACGCCCATCACCCCGCCGGCCATCGCGATCAGCGTCGTTTCCCAGTAGTTGAAGTCCGCCCACACGCGGAGGAGCACGAGGGCGGGCACCGTGAAGATGATCCCGGCCGCCAGGCTCTCCCCGGAGCTGGCGATCGTGTGCACGATGTTGTTCTCGAGCACCGTCCCCCGTCGCAGAAGCCCGCGCAGCACTCCCATCGAGATCACCGAAGCCGGAATCGCCGCGCTCACGGTCATGCCGGCATAGAGGCCGACGTAGATGTTGGCGGCGCACATGAGGAAGCTGAGCACCAGGCCCAAGCCCACGGCCTGGATCGTGGCTTCCGGGATGCTCTTCGACGCGGGAACGTACGGCTCGACGGGCAGACTCATCGATCCTCCACAGCGTTCCTCGGACAGCGGTAAGCGGCTAATCTGCCGCAAATCGCCTTGCCTGTAAACCCTTGCCGCCTTCTCAGACCTCCATCAGGTCGGCCTCGCTCGATCGGGTGTCGTACAGGGCGAACGTCGACCGTCCCGTGAGCCCGCCGAAGAGCTCTCCGGGATTCACCAGGAGGGTGCTACCGGTGGATGTGATCTCGGCCCGGTGGGTGTGGCCGAAGCAGACGACGTCGTAACGTCCCGCGGCGGCGAGGGCGCGGGCGACGGCATCGAAATGGTGAAGGGCGCACCGGCGTCCCCCGAGCTCCAGCTCCGCGAACTCCCCGTGCAGGTTCACGTGGTCGAAGCGGCGGGCGCACTCGGAGATACGGAACGTATCTCCGTCGTTGTTCCCGAAGACGACATGGATCGGCCCCCGGAAGCCGCGGCCGATCCGGTCGATCACGAACGGCGAGCAGAGATCGCCGCAGCAAAGGAGGACATCGGCGTCGAGCCGGGCCAGCGCCCGATCGAGCGCGGACAGATTGTCGTGGATGTCGGACATGACGGCGACCTTCATTGCGGGATCCCTCCATCGGCCGAACCGCGCTCCCCGCCGGAGGCGGCGACGAGCATCGCCGAGGCCGACAAGGCCGTGACGAGGGCGGCGGCGCGGAACGCCAGCGCCATTCCGGCGGCGCGCCACAGAAGCCCGAAAAGCACCGCGCCGGGCAGCGCGAGCATCCCGTGAAGCAGGTGGTACAGCCCGAAGGCGGTCGCCCTCAAACGGCCGGGCGCCCGGTCGCCGACCAGGGCGCGTTCGGCGCCTTCGGTGAGGGCGGTCGTTCCGGCAAAGATCAAAAAGCCGATCCAGACGGCGGGACCCGGCGGCATGGCGGGCATGGCCGCGAGCACGGCGACGCGGGCGGACCAGCCACCGATCAGGAGGGGGGTGCGCCCGAACCGGTCGGACGCCCGCCCCGCGGGGTAGGCGACGGCCGCGCGAACGAGGTGGGCGGCGGCCCAGAGGAGCGGCACCCATGCCACGCGCACCCCTCCCTCGTGAGCCCAGAGGACGACGAACGCGTCGGGGACGCTGGACAGCGCCAGACCTCCCGCCGCGACGAGAAGGCCCTTCAGCCGCCGGTCGAGGAGCCGCCACCGCAGAGGGGCCGGCGTCGACCCGGCGGGAGCCAGGCGCGAGCCGGCCGGGACCCCCCGGAGCACCGCGGCGACCACGAGCAGCCCGGGGAGCGCGGAAGCCAGCACGACCCGCCGGACACCCCATCCCGCCTGCAGGAGCGCGAAGCCGGCGATCGGTCCCAGCATCGCCCCGGCATGGTCCATGGCCCGGTGGAAGCCGAAGGCGCGCCCGCGAACGCCCTCCGGTACCGCCCGCGCGATCAGCGCATCCCGCGGCGAGGTCCTCAGCCCCTTGCCCACGCGGTCGGCGAGGCGCGCGGCCGCCACCTGCGGCCAGGCCCAGCACAGGCCGATGAGCGGTCTGACCGCGTTCGACAAGCCGTAGCCCCCCGCGACCAGGGGGCGGGCGGCCACTCCGCGGTCGGCGAGGCGGCCGGACCACAGCTTGAGGAGGGAGGCGGCGGTCTCCGCGAGTCCTTCCACGAGCCCGACAGCGGTCGGACCGGCGCCGAGGTCCACGGTCAGCAGCAACGGGATGAGTGGCGTCACCATCTCCGAGGCGACGTCGTTGGCGAAGGAGGCCACGCCGAGGGCGATCACCGAGCGCGGGAGGACGCGCGCGCCGAGCAGCTCCCGGATCTTCCGCGGCAAGCTTCCCCGGCCGGCCATCAGGGCTCGCGGGCTTCCCGGGGGGCCGGCTTGGCCCGGTACTTGCGGCGGAGGCGCTCGTGCCGGTTGTCGAGATCGATCTTCCGTCCCTCGATGAACAGCAGCGTCACCCTGCGGCCGAGGTGGTCGAGCAGGTCACCTTCCGACACGACCAGCGTGGCATCCTTGCCGGGGTCGAGGGAGCCGAGGCGATCGGCGAGGCCGAGGATCTCCGCCGGGGAGAGCGTGATCGCGCGCAACGCCTGCTCGCGCGGGAGCCCGTAAGCGGCCGCCAGCCCGGCCTGGAGAGGGAGATTCCGCTGGTCCCACGGCGCGGCCGAAAGGTGCGCGATGGCGAAGCGAACCCCGGCCCGGGCGAGCCGCGCCGGGAGCTCGAACGCCTGGTCGTACGGATCGTCGCGGTGCGCGGGAAGGGCGGCGGTGCTCCCGGTGACCACCGGTACATTCCGCTCCCGAAGGCGCTCCGCGACCGCGTCGGC
The DNA here is from genome assembly GCA_003696075.1 of Acidobacteriota bacterium. Lineage (NCBI taxonomy): Bacteria > Pseudomonadati > Acidobacteriota > Acidobacteriota bacterium. The sequence continues at coordinate 7,208 of RFHH01000175.1, read as the reverse complement.
CTCGCGCCCGCCGACGATGACGATCTGGAGGCCGAACTCCTCGGCCAGGTCCAGCGCCTGCTCGATCTGGCGCACGTCGTTCGCCCGGACGAAGACAGGCCGCTCCCCGCGGACGTAGGGGCGCATCGATTCCCAGCGCACGTCCACCGGCTGCTCCTCTCCGGCATCGCGAGCGGCGTCGTAGGCCCGCGCGGTCTCGAACGCGTCGTGCAGGCGGGACAACGTCTCGCGCTGTCGCTTTCGCTGTTCCTCGAGCGGCGGTGCCCCCGGGCCGGTCCGCAGTCGCGGGCCCGGCCAGTTGACGAACAAACCGCCCGGATCGAGCAGTCCCGCGTCCTCGCGGGTCCAGCCGTCCAATTCCACGACGAACGAGCGGCCCGAGATCAAGCCGCCTCGGGGTGCCACCTGCGCGACGGCGATGCCGTGCACCCGCACGGTGGGGATCAACTCCGAGTCGGGATTGTAGGCAATCGCCGCCCGCACCTCGGGCGTCAGCTCGCCGACCTCCGACGTATCGTTCGTGGCGCGCACGGCCCCGATCTCGCTCAATCCGAGCGTCGTGTCGAGCGCGATCAATCCCGGGTAGACCTGCCGGCCGGCGATGTCGATCACCTCCGCCCCTTCCGGCGCTTCGAGTCCCCGCCCGATCGCGACGATCCGCCCGCGATCGAAAAGCAGGTCGGTGTGCTCCAGAACGCCGTGGGAGACCGTGTGCAGATCGCCGCCGCGCAGCAGGATCGGATGGTCCTGTGGCGGGGCGGGGGCGATGTCGTGCCCCGCCGCGGGCACCGCCGCCAGCGCGAGAACCGCCAAGGCCGCGCCGCTACCGCGCATGCCACACGTCCACGACGTCATCGCAATGCCACTCCGGTTCCTCTTCCGGGCCGGTTTCCCGCCGGCCCTTCCCCTGGCGCGCCGGCGCGCCCGCCCGCAGCGCCTTCTGGATCAACGCTTCGCGTTCCGCACGGATCTTCCGGCGCTCGGCGAGGTCGCGCTCGCGCGAGAACAGCTCCATCCCGTCGACGAAGGTCGTCTCGACGCGGCTGTAGACCGACAGCGGATTCCCGTTCCACACCACCACGTCGGCGTCCTTGCCCTCCTCGAGACTGCCGATCCGATCGTCGACGCGGAGCTGCCTCGCGGGCGCGATCGTCACCATCGCGAGCGCTTCCTCCGGTGACAGCCCGCAGTACATGACCGTCTTCGCGGCCTCCACCGGCAGCCGCCGCATCGTCTCCGGCGAGTCGGAGTTGATCGAGGTGACGACGCCGCGGCGGTGCATCAAGCAGGCGTTGTGCGGGATCGCTTCGTAGACCTCGAACTTGTACGCCCACCAGTCGGAGAAGGTCGATCCGCCCGCTCCGTGCGCGGCGATTTCCGGCGCGACCTTGTATCCCTCCAGCACGTGCGTGAAAGTCCCGATCCGAAAGCCGAACTCCTCCGCGAGCCGCATGAGCATCAGGATCTCGCTCTGGACGTAGGAGTGCGCATGGACGAGCCGTTTGCCGTCGAGAACCTCGGCGAGGGCTTCGAGCTGCAGGTCGCGGCGGGGCGGCACGGTACGGCGCCGCTTCTTCTCGGGCAGCGCCCGGTAGCGCCTCCACTGCTCCTGGTAGCGGCGCGCGGCGAGGAGGGCGTCGCGCATCACCGCCTCGACTCCCATCCGAGTTTGCGGGTAGCGCGTCCGGAACCGGTCGCCCCAGTTCGACTGCTTGACGTTCTCTCCGAGCGCGAACTTGATCGTCGGCGCGGCCGCGGCGAACTTCAGATCCTCCGCCGGACGGCCCCATCGCAGCTTGATCACCTGCGATTGCCCCCCGATCGCGTTGGCCGATCCGTGGAGCACGAGAGCCGTCGTGACGCCGCCGGCGAGAGCGCGATAGATCGAAATGTCATAGGGGTTGAGCACATCCGCGATGCGCACCTCGGCGGTGACGGAATGACTGCCTTCGTTGACGCCTCGAGAGACCGCGATGTGCGAGTGGGCGTCGACGATCCCGGGGGTGACGTGCCGGCCGCGGCCGTCGATCACCCTCGCGCCGCGCGGCGGCCGGAGTCCGCGGCCGATCCGCGCGATCCGGCCCTTGTCGAGCAGGATGTCGGCGTCCTCGAGCGTGCCCCGGTCCGACATGGTCCACAGCGTCGCATGCCGGATCAGCACCGTCTCCGGCTCGGGGAGCCGCTCGAGGCCGAAGGCGACCGGGGGTTGGGTCAGGCGCGAAACGAGCGGTGTCTCTTCGGACGAGGGTTCGGCTTCCCGCTCCCCTGCGGTATCCGGCTCCTCTTCGAGCGGCGTGATCCCGGCCGACTCCGTCGTGCCGTCGGGCAGCGTGACGCTCGCCACCGGCGGCTCGCGGCGCGCGTCGAGCACGACGCGGAGCACGCCGCCGAGCGGTTCGACGGCCGCGGCGAAGAAGAGCCGCTTCGGCTCGAGCCTCAGTTCGCGGAGCTTGGCGGGGGTCTCCGCCCCTTCCCAGCTCAGCGTGCCGGAAGGCTTCGTCGGCCGCCCGCCGATCTCGAGCGTCAGATCGCGCCCCCCGGCGACGAGCCGGTAACGGCCGCGGAAATCCCGCTGGTCGAGCGGGACGATGCGCCGCGCGCGCCGGCCGCCGATCCAGACCTCGTGGAACGGCACCTCGTCCCGGAACGGATCGCCCCCGGCGATGACGAAGTCGGCCCGGCGGCCCGGCTCGAGCGTGCCGGCCACGCCGTCGATCCCGAGGATCTCGGCGGGGACCGTGGTGAGCGCAGCGAGCGCCGCCTCCTCCGCCAGTCCCGCCCGGACGATTTTCCGGAGATTGTCCCAGAACCGCTCTTCCTTGCGCAGCCCGTGCGCGGTGAAGGCGAACCGCACGCCGCGGCGTGCGAGCTCCGCGGCGTTGCGCGGAGCGCGCTCCCAGTGGCGGAGCTGCGCGAGCGTGACGTCGCGGGCGTCCTCGGCGGCTGCCACCGGCGGCACCGGCGGCAGCGAAACCGGCAGGATCAACGGCCGGCCGAGCGCGGCGATGGCGTCCGCCTGGCGGTACTCGTAGCCCGAGCCGACGAAGACGGCCGCAAGACCGAACTCGGCGGCGAGGCGCGCCGCGCGCAGCAGCATCAGCTCGTCGGTGGTCTCGAAAACGTAGGACGGCGCCGGTTCGGTGAGGGCCTCGAGCGCGCTGTTGAACTCCGGCCGCGGCTGGTTCGGGTCGAGCGCATAGGCATCATGGGCCTGCCGGTACCAGCGGGCGTCGAGCAGTGTCTGCCGGATCAGCGCGATCGAGCCCATCAGCGAGCTCGGGTACGCTTGCCGGGAGGATCCCTTGTCGAACGAGAGGAATTGCGGCCCGTCCGCGACGAGGAGGGTCTCGTTCGGTGGCCGCGCCGCGAGCGTCGCTGCGAAGCCGCGTCCCCGGAAGATTCCGTCCAGCCGCACGGCGCCGACCGCCGTGACTCCCCGCTCCAAGTACGGCTTCGCCTGTTCCGGGTTCGGGACGAACCGATCGGCCCAGCGGATCTCCGCGTGGATCGCCTCGTTCCAGGCGGAAGGCCCTTGCCGCTCCGCCTCGTACCTCGGGGCGGATGGTTTCTCCGGCGCGGGGGCGGGCGCGCTCGGGGGCAACCCGTACTCGGTGTAAGGGTCGATGAAGCCCGGGTAGATCGTCTTCCCGGCGAGGTCGTGGACCGCGGCGCCTGCGGGTGGCGTCCGCATCGGCCCCGCATAGGCGACGCGCTCCCCCTCGGTGAGCAGCAGCCCGTCGTCGATCGCCGTCCCCGGCGCGATCACGATCCGCGCATGGACGAAGGCGTGCCTTTCGGGATCGTGGGGACGCAGTCCCAGCGGAGGCGCGGTTCCGGTGACCGATGCGGGGACGGGGCTGGCCAGTCCGACCAGGACGGCGAGGGTTGCGAGTCGGAAGGCGCGCATGGGGTGCCAGCATACCCCCGATCGCCGCCGCGCCGGCGCTGGGAGGGGCCGGCGGGCGCGGGTCAGGCCGGCGTCCCGGCCGGTGATCGCCGGGAAGGAGGATCCGGGAGGGCCGCCTCGGACGTCACGGCCGGCGGCGGGCCGTTCAACGAACGAAGGGCGGCGGAGCCGATGCCCGCCGCCCTCCGGCGAATTCCCGTCCAGCGGTCAGCTCGCGGACTTGGCGCGGGCGGACACCGCTTCGCCGTACGCCTGCAACCGGGAGACCGCGTCGGCGCTGTCGGCGGTCGCGGTGATCACCACTCCGCCGTCGGTGCGCTCGACGGTGTGCTTGACGCCGGGGGCCTTCAACGGGCACCGGCTGCACCCGGAGGAGACGGGGCAAGAGCCCATGCGCTTGACGATCTTGTCGAGCGTCGCAGGATCGTTCGAGGCGACCGCGATGCGGACTCCGTTCGGGAGCTTGGTGACCACCGGGGTCACCCCGGAGACGCCGTAGAAGACGTCGGTCGCCGCGGTGCTTTCGAACGACGTTCCCGTCGCCGCCGCTGCTTTCGCCTGGTCGGCCTTCCCGCAAGCGAGGCCGGGTCCGGCGGCAACGAGCGCCAGGGCCAGGACGGTCAGAGCGAGCTTCCTCATCGTGTCTCTCCTCCCGGTCCCGCCTTCCGGGGACCCGGGGTCGGATGCGCCCCCGGGCCCGGAGTCGCCCCTCCATGGGGCCGGCGCCGCGGCGGCTAATCGGCCCCGAGTATACAGTTCGCCGGCGCCGGGCGCCGGAGAGGCACGGCGGCCTCCGGTGGGATCCCGATGGCGAATCGAGCGGAACGGGGCGGTGGCCCCGGAACGAAAGCGGATCCGGCACCGCCACGGTCTGGCGGCACTCCGCCGGACCCGGGTTCCGGCGAGCGGGCGGCCGGTCGGCCGGTTCCGCTGGCGGTCTTTCGGGAGAGCGGTGCGGAGGCGCGCCAGCCGGAAAAAGCGCCCGAGGCGGCGCGAGTGGGCGCCCAACCCCTCAAAGAACAGGGGGTTGGCGGTATCCGCCGGAGGGATCGGCGGGCGGCCTCGCCCCTCGGCCCGCCGGCGGGCCGCGTGGGCTTCCGCCCCGCTGGGAACGCACCTCGGATGGGCCGCCGTGCGGGGCGGGACGGCCGCGGCGCGGCGAGCGGCGGCACGGGCCAGCCGGCCTTCGCCGCGCTCCCGAGCCGATCGAGCTGAGAGGGCTTTCCGCCGTCCCTTTCGCCTCCGGACGGAGGGGTTCGTTCACGGGCCATCGGCACCCCGCCGGAGACGCCCGGTGTGACATCGAACGGCAAGGGGTTACATTCGGCCCCCTCGGCCAGGCCGGGCACGAACGGGAGGAGGCCTATGCGCGCGGTTCTGAGGGCCGCACGGATGCAGCGTTCCCCTGACGTCAACCTCAACCTCAACGTCCGCGGCATGGCGCCCTCCGCTACGGTCGCGATCAACGAGCGCCTCGACGAGATGCGGAGGGCGGGGCGAGAGGTCTTCAAGCTGGGCCTCGGCCAGTCGCCCTTCCCCATCCCGGAGCCGGTGGTCGAGGCCTTGCGGCGCCACGCGAGCGCCAAGGACTACCTCCCGGTGAAAGGCCTTCCGGAACTCCGGGAGGCTGTCGCCGAGAACCTCGCGCAGCGGCAGGGCGTCGTGAGGAGCGCGGAGCAGGTGCTCGTCGGACCGGGCTCGAAGGAGCTGATGTTCCTCCTCCAGCTCGTGTACTACGGCGATCTGGTTCTGCCGACTCCCTGCTGGGTCTCGTACGCGCCGCAGGCCCAGATCATCGGCCGGCGCAACTGCTTCATTCCTTGCCGCCGGGAGGACCGGTGGAATCTGACCCCCGAGCAGCTGGATCGGCTCTGCCGTGAGGACCGGGGGCGTCCGAGGATCGTCGTCCTGAATTACCCCAACAACCCCACCGGTGTCACCTACAAGCTCGACGAGCTCAAGCAACTCGCGAAAGTCGCCCGGGAGCATCGCGTGGTGTTGCTTTCGGACGAGATCTACGGGGAGCTGCACCACAAGGGGCAGCACGTGTCGATCGCCCGCTTCTATCCGGAAGGGACGATCGTCAGCAACGGCCTGTCGAAGTGGTGCGGCGCCGGAGGCTGGCGGTTGGGAGCCTTCGTCTTTCCTCCCGGACTCGGCTGGCTGCGGGATGCGATGGCGGCCGTGGCGAGCGAGACGTTCACCTCGACCTCGGCGCCGATCCAGTATGCGGCGGTCGTCGGGTTCAGGGGCGGGCCGTGGCTCGACGACTATCTGCTCGGCGCACGCCGCACGCTCCGCGGGCTCGGACGGTGGGCGAGGGAGGTTCTGGTGGCGGCCGGAGTCCACTGCGAGCGGCCGGACGGAGCGTTCTACCTCTTCCTCGACTGCTCTCCGCTCCGCGACCGCCTGGAGGCGAAGGGAATCCGCACCGACCGCGAACTCTGCGAGCATCTGTTGGAGGAGACGGGGGTGGGGATCCTTCCGGGGTCCGACTTCGGGCGGGGACCGGAGGAGCTGACCGCGCGGATCGCGTACGTGGACTTCGACGGCGGACCTCCGATCGAGGAGGCCCGAAAGCTTCCCAAGGGCTCGACACCGGGGGAGGATTTTCTCCGGCGCCACTGCGGCCGGACGGTCACCGCCATCGAACGCGTCGCGGAGTGGCTCGCGGGCTGAGAGCTACTCGAAGACGACGCGGATCGTGATCCTTTCCGCGACCGGCTTGTTGCCGCGCCGCGCCGGCCGGTACCGCCATCGCTTGACCGCCTCCACGGCGGCTTTGCCGAAGCCGAACGCGCGCGGGGGCTCCTCGATCACCTGGATGTCCCGGACGCGGCCGTCCACGCCGATGAGGGCGCTCAGGACGACGGTCCCGGTCACTCCCTGCCGCCGGGCGAGCCGGGGATAGACCGGCACGACTCGCGACTCCGGAATGAGTTCGGGGGGCGAGATCGCAGCCCCCACCGTGATCGGAGCCGGTGGGTTCGGGCTGGTTGCGCCGGGACCCGCTTCCGGAAGGGTCTCCGTCGCCCCGCCGGGCGTTCCGTGCTCTTTCGGTCCGCCGGGGTCCGGGGGCGTTGCCATCCCGGCCGGGGGCTCTGGGCGACCCTGGCGAGCCGCCTGGGGCGCCGCCGCACTCGGAGAGCCGGGCTCCGGTTCGCCACCGCCGTTCGGGGGGGAGGGGGCGGGCGGAAGTGCGAGGCCGGCATCCGGTGCCCCGCGGGCCGGGGCCGAGTCCGCGGGGGGCGCCGGCTCGCTCTCGGGCCTCGGCTCGGGCGCCGGCGGCTCAGCGGAGCGG
>RFHH01000174.1 GCA_003696075.1 Acidobacteriota bacterium | reverse complement strand
GAGGGGCTCGGGGCTTCCGAATACGACGACCCGGACCGGCCCCCGGCGGGTGACGGCTTCTTCTACATCGTCAGGGGCGTCGATTCCGGCTGCGGTGGGCCCGGCGGCTGGGGGTCCGGCAGCGGCGGAGCCGACCGGTCGCCGGAGGGGTGCTCGCGCTGAGGCGACGGTTTGCCGTGGCCGCCGGCCTCCGCCAAGCTGGGTCGCGCACCTTCCTCGGAGACGACCGGATGAGCCGCCCGATCCAGACCTCGCTCGCTCTCTTCTCGACGGCCCTTGCGCTCGCCGGCGCGGGTCCCGGAGGACGACAGGCCATGAACGCGAAGCCCACCGAAGCCGAACTCCGGGCGAAGCTGACGCCCCTGCAGTACGAGGTGACGCAGAACGGAGCGACCGAGCCCCCGTTCCGCAACGCTTATTGGGACAATCACCGCCCCGGGATCTACGTGGACGTGGTGAGCGGTGAGCCTCTCTTCGCTTCGATACACAAGTTCGACTCGGGCACCGGCTGGCCGTCGTTCTGGAGGCCGCTCGTTCCGGAGAACGTGGTCACCCGCACCGACCGATCCTGGTTCGTCACGCGCACCGAGGTGCTCTCCAGACACGCTGGTTCCCACCTCGGCCACGTGTTCGAGGACGGTCCGCCGCCCACCGGGCTGCGCTACTGCATCAACTCGGCGGCTCTTCGGTTCGTCCCTGTCGAGCGGCTCGAGGAGGAGGGTTACGGAAGGTTCCTGCCGCTCTTCCGCGAGGGTGCGGCGGCGGACCGGGGATCGAACGGCCGGTGACCGCCGATCGATGATGAAGGTGGATCCCCGTTTGAGGAGCCCGGGAGCGGACAGCGCGGGCGCCCGGGTGGCGGAGGGGGTCCCGGCTTCGCCGCGCCGGAAGCGAGCCGGCGAGCGCCTGAGTCTCCGAGGAACCGCGCGGGAGCCGTCCCGATCTGGCCGGAGCGCGTCCGCCTACCGTTCTGCGGCGATCCCCGCTCGGTGCACGCCGGACCGGGAAGGAGCGCGGGTGCGCCACCGACTTCGCCGGCGCAGCGCACCATCGAGAGTGCACCTCCCATACCGCCTCACGCCCTCGGGCTGCGCCAAGCGCACGGGGCGAGAGGCCGCCCCAGTCGCCGCCGGGCGGGCGGCTCGGACTCTCGAGGGTGCCCGGAGGAACCGGGGCGCACCCTCGACGGTGCTCGATGCCTCGCGACTTTCTGGCCGATCGGCACTTTGTCTCGGCCCTGATCGGAGCGAGCCGTAGGAGGTGGCAACATCCGGGCGCCCCGCGGCTCGGATGCGAGAGCGAACCTTCGGGGGTGCCCTTCGCGCAGGATCGGGCGTGGACCTCGATGGCGCTCGACGCCGCTCGGCTCGACCGAGCCACACCCCGATGGTGGGAAGCGCCGCCCGACTCGCAGGAACCCCGGGATTTTCAGGGATCCCCGAGGCCACGATCGGCCGGTGGCCGCAACTTCCTAGAAATCAACGCGTTGGACCGGGTCCGCACCCTCGGGGATGGGCCTCGCTTCCCGGCGGCAAAGATCCCGCCGGATCGAGCTGGCATCGAGCCCGGCCCTGGCGAGGGGGTAGGCGCTCACGGGCGAAGATTTCGGCCCGCTCGAGCCGGCAGCGGTCCCTTCGAGACCAGATCCGCCGATCCCCCAACGACTTCGGCGGGAAGCGCACCACCGGCGGGCAGCTTTCGGGGGGCGCGTCCGGGTGCCGCCAGGGGAAGCTTCCGTCGCGCCCACCGCTCGGGGAGGCGCCGGAGATGCCGGCGGGCACCCGGTTCGGAAACGCTCCATCTTCTCCGAAGACGGCTCCCATGAAGGACGGGCGGCGCCGGGCGATCCGTCACTTCGGGTGGACCGCTGCCCCGGGGTCGGCGGCGTCCCGCGCCGGAGGCGCGCCGGGACGTTTGGCGATAATGAACCCTGGAAAGCCCGCGGCCGGCTCGGGGCGGTCGGCGGGGAGGCACGAACGGATGGATCGGAGGGAGGACGTGAAGGAGCGGAAGCCCAGGCGGCGGGACGATCTGGTCTGGAGGGAGGTGGACCGGGAGGTCGTGGTTCTCGACGAGACCGGAACCCTCCTGACCCGGCTCAACCCGACGGGGGCGTTCATCTGGCGATGCGCCGACGGCAACAGGACCGTGGAGCAGATCGCCCGCCTGCTGGCGGATCATTTCGATGTGTCCCCCGTGCGAGCGCTCGAGGATGTCGAGAGTTTCTGCCGGCAGCTCGAGGAGGCGGGACTCCTCGAGCCTCCGCCCCGCGACGACTGAGAGCGGGGCGCGTTCCGGGATGGGGTCTCGCACGAGCTCCGGCGGTTCGAACCGCGCCGCGGCGTCGGGGCTCGGCGAAGGCCTCATCTTCGCCATGCGCGCCGAACAGCTCGAGCGGGGGGGGACGATCGAGGGGCGGATCTCCTCGGGCAGCATGGCCCCGCTCCTCGAGCCCGGGGACCGGGTGGTGGTCCGGGGCCTGAGCGGCCGGCGGCCGGCGGCGGGCGATCTGGTGCTGTTCCGGAGCGAGGCCGGAGCGACGATTCACCGCGTGATCGGCTGGAGGCGGGTGGGCGGCCGCCGCCTTCTTCTCGAGCGGGGGGACGCCAACCCGCGCGCCGCCTACCTCGAACCGTCCGCCTGCCTCGGAAGGGTGGTGGCCATCGAGAAGGACGGCGCGCGGCTGAGCGTCGACGGTCCCGCGGGACGCGTCTGCCGTTGGATCTGGGCGGCGGCCTCGTGGCCGGGCGCTCACCTGCTCGCCCCCGGCGCGACGCCGCCCGCGAAAGCGGCCGAACTGTACCTGCGGGCCTACCGGTGGCTCTCCAGCCTCCTCACGAGGCTGTGGCGCGCGGCTTCCCCCGCGTGGAGGCAGGGCCGGCCGTGAGCGGTTCCCACGACACCGCCCGCGCGATCGCCGTCCGCCTGGGCCGGCGCGTGGTGTCCGTCAAGCTCACCGGTGCGGTGCCGCTCGAGATCTGGGAGCGGCGGGCCTCCCGGTTCAGGGTCGAGGGCGCAGCCCCGGACTACGAGATCGCCATCGTGGCTGACGACGGTGTCACGCTGGAGGCCCTCCGACGCGCGATCGCCGCGATGCAGGGTGCCGGGGCGGCGGCGAGAACTCCGGGCGGCCCCGTGGTCACGTCGGAGCCGGGGCGCCTGGCGATCCGTGCCCCGGCCCGGGCGTTCGCGGAGCCGAGGCCCGCCGGATGGCCGCGCATGATCAACTTCCTGCTGTGCGCGGCACACAACGCCGGCCTCGGCGGAGCAGAAGGCGCGCCCTCGTGGCTCGTCCACGGTTGCGGCGTGCGCCTGCCGGGGGGAGGAGCGGTGATCGTCACGGGGCCTTCGGGCGCGGGCAAGTCGACCTTCGGCCGGCTCGCCGCGCGGCTGGCGACGCTGCTCAACGACGAGGCGGTCCTGGTACGGGCCAGCGCGGGCGACGAGCTTCGCGTCGAGGGCACGCCTTTCATGGGCGACCTGCCAGCGGCTCCGGAGGGGGACGTGCTCCGCGCCGTGGCATGGCTCGAGCAAGGCCCGGAGGCGGAGGTCACCCCGTGGGACCCGCAGGAGGCCCTCCCGTGGCTCCTGACCCAGATCTTCCTTCCCGCTCCGCCTTTCCCCTCTGCGCCCCAGCTCCGGTCCGCGCAGGCGAGAAGGCTCGACGGGGCGCTCGCGCTCGTTTCGAGGACGAGGCTGTTCCGCGCGACGTTCGCCCCCACCGAGGAGGCGGTGTCCCGCGTCCTCGATCGCATTCAAGGGCACCGCGAAGGCCGGTAACTCGGGGCCGGCGGGGGCTCGAGCGGTTCGTAATCATCCATGATATTTCGAAATATATTGGAACCGTCTGGAGGTCGTCGGGTGAGGTCCCGGGTCCGCGTCGGCGTCCCGGAGCGGACGCGGGACGCGGCCGGGCAGGGGGCGGGGAGCGTTCGGCAAAATCGCAGGTTGCCGGAAGCCCGCTCTCCGCGTACGATTTCGCCGAGTCACGCAGGGGCGGGGTTTCGATTCCCGCCGGGGAAGACGCCAACGCGCGGACCGGCACGCCGGCGCGCAAGGGGTTGCGAAGTGACGAACAAGGAACGCTACGAAGTGCCGCGGCTGGAGCAGGTCGCGATCGATCCGGCGACTTTTGCCGGGGCCTACGGGGTCGAGCTGCCGTTGCCCGGGGGCAACCCGTTGCCGGACCGGTTGGTCATCGACCGGCGGAACCTGTAGCGGAATTCTGCCGCTCTCCCGGCCGCGTTCGCGGCCTTCACGCCCGTCAGCCTCGCAAGGACCGATCCTCGCGCGGGCGCGGTGTGCCCCTGCGGCCGGACAGTTCCGCTCGAGGTTTCGATCCGGGTGCAAAAAGGGCGGCTTTTTTTCTTCCACGACGTTGGAACTCGCCGTATACTGCGACCTGACGAGTTGAACCGAACGGGTTGGGCCGCGTCGGTCGATGGGTCACGCCGGCTCTGGAAGGGGGCCGGCGAAGACGGCAGGTGAGTGTGCCTTCGTGGTAGCGAGCCTGCGGCGGTCTTCCGAAACCCGCGTACCAAGCTGACCGGTCACCTCGTTCCCCGCCGGCATTCGGCCCCGAAATGAGGCGGAAACGATGAACCGTCGATCCCTGAGAGCACCTTCCGAAGCGAAGACTGTCCCCACCGCGGCTCCGAGGCGTCCCGGTGTCCGCCGCCCCCGGAGCGAGACGCTCCACCTCGTGCCGCCGGCGCCCCGCACGTCCTTTCCGGCCGCCTCCCCGGCGCCGGCAGACAAGAGGGCCGTGCTGATCGTCGGGCAGGGGCCCGCCGCCGTCCGCTGCGCCCACAACGTCATCTGGAACGCGGGACGCCGCTGGCGCCTGGCGGGGGTGGTGAGCCCGGACAAGCTCCGGGAGCTGATCGCCAGCGGAGCTCCGCTGCCGCGCCGCTGCGTGGTGGCGCTCGACGACCGCCGGGGGACGCTGCCGGTCGACGATCTCGTGGCGCTCCGGTTTCGCGGCGTGGAGGTGCAGGAAGCGGCCTCGTTCCTCGAGGAGATCACGGGCAAGCTGCCGTTGTCGATGATCCGCCCGGCCGACCTCGCCTTCGCTCCGGGCTTCCGGCTGCCCCGGTGGAAGCTGCGGCTGAAGCGGATCTGCGATCAGGTGCTCGCGTTTCTGCTCCTGATCGTCACCGCCCCGGTGCTCGCGGCGGCCGCGGCGGCGATCTGGCTCGAGTCGGGCGCACCGGTTCTCTTCAGGCAAAAGCGGCTGGGTCTGTACGGGCGTCCCTTCACGATGCTCAAGCTCCGCACCATGCGGCAGGACGCCGAAAAGAACGGACCGCAGTTCTCCAGCGCCGACGACGACCGCGTGACCAGGGTGGGCCGGTTCTTGAGGCGCACGCGGATCGACGAGCTTCCCCAGCTCTGGAACGTCCTGCGCGGCGAGATGTCGCTGGTGGGCCCCCGGCCGGAGCGTCCGGAGTTCGTCGAGGAGCTGGACGGGCTGATCCCCTACTTCACGCTGCGCACGACGGTTCGGCCGGGGATCACCGGCTGGGCGCAGGTCAACGAGGGGTACGCCTCGAGCCTGGACACCCTCCGCGAGAAGCTCGCCTACGATCTCTACTACATCAAGAACTTCAGCTTCCGCCTGGAGCTTCTGGTGCTCTTCCGGACGGTGGCCACGGTGATTTCGGGGCGAGGTGTCTGACAGCGGCCCGTGGCGCCGCCTCGCGGCCGCCTCCCCGCGGTGAGCGGGGCCGCCGGCGCCCGGCGGTGGACACCGGATTCCCGCGGCGATATACCGTTGATCCGGAGACTTCGGGCGTCACGACCAGCGGTTCCGCCCTTTTCCCGCGGGGAAGCCGGCGCGCCGGAGGAGGAACGATGAGACTCGGAGCGGTGATCGTCGTCGCGGCCGGCCTGATCACGGCGGTCCCGGCAGCCGGCCCCGACGAGGGCAGCAGCACAGCGCGCGCCGCCTACGAGGTCGGCGTCGAGGATGTCCTGCACGTCTCGGTCTGGGGGGAGCCGGCGATCGACCTGAGCGTTCCCGTCCGCCCCGACGGGAAGATCAGCCTGCCGCTCGTGAACGACATCGAGGCCGCCGGGCGCACGGTGGAGGAGATCCGCCAGGCGATCGCGGAGGAACTGGCGAGGTTCATCCGGGAACCCGCCGTCACGGTCGTGGTCGAGCAGATCAACAGCTTCCGCGTGTACATCCTGGGTGAGGTGAACAGCCAGGGCGTGTACACGTTCCGCAGGCCGACCCGCCTGCTCCAGGCGCTGGCCGCGGCCGGGGGACTCACGCGATTCTCCAAGCAGAAGGTGATCGTCGCCCGCGAAGCGTACGGCACGCCGCAGCTGCTCGAGATCGACTGCAGGAAGCTCCTGCGGGGCGAGGACATGAAGTCGAACATCTTCCTGATGCCGGGCGACACGGTGCTCGTCAACTGAAAGGCAGCCCGTACCGATGGAAGACGACAGCGGCCGGGTCATCGTCCTCTTCGAGATCCTGGACAGGGTCCGGGAGTCGTGGTGGACGGTGGTCGCAGCGGTCTGTCTCGGCCTCGCCGGCGGGAAGCTGGCCATGGACCGGCTTCCGAAGGTCTACGAGGCGTCCACGAAGTTCTTCGTAGCGCCCCAGCAGATCCCCGAGGAGTTCGTCCAGAGCACGGTGACCGAGGATCTGACGCTCCGCATCGCGGCGCTGCGCGAGGCCGTGCTCAGCCGCCCGTACCTGGAGCGCGTCATCGAGATCGCCTTCGGCGGACAGCCCGCCGACGAGGAGGCGCGCGAGCGGCTGATGAACGCCATCCGCGCGAACTTCCGGGTGGAGGTGAACAGCTTCAGCATCTCCCGGGGCAACTCGGCGGTCTACTTCGAGCTCACCTTCCGTGACTCCGACCCGGAACGGGCGGCGAAGGTGGTCAACACACTGGCCGACATGTACGTCGAGGAGAACAGCCGGTTCCGCACCCGCCGCGCCCGGGAGACGACCGAGACCCTCGAGGCGCTCGCGGCGCAGGTGGCCGAGCAGCTCCGGGCCAAGGAGCGGGAAATCGCCGAGTTCAAGGCGAAGCACCTCTACGACAGCGCCAGCCAGCTCGAGGCGAACCTCCGGATGCTCGAGGCCCGCCAGCGGGATCTCACCGACACGCGGCAGGCGATCGCGGCCGCCGAGGACCGCCTGCGCCTCCTCGAGCAGCAGAAAGCGGCAGGCGTGCCGGGGGATGTCGCCGAAAACCCGCAGCTCGCCCGGCTCGCGCAGCTCCAGCACGAACTCGACGAACTCCGGGCGAAATACCTCGACTCCCATCCGGCGGTCAAGGCGAAGCAACGGCAAATCGAGGAGTTCATGGAGGCGATGTCCTCGGCAGGGGAGGGCGCGCGCACCGATCCGAAGCGGTCGCTCTCCGCCAATCTCGACGCACAGATCGAGATGCAGCGGCGCGAGATCGCCCGCCTGCGCGAGGAGGAGCGCCGGATCCGGAACGACATCGCCGAGTACCGGCGCCGCATCGAGGCGAGCCCCCACACGGAACAACAGCTCGCGGAACTGATGAAGGGCTACGACGTGCTGCAGGCCCAGTACCGGGACTACCAGGCCAAGATCCAGGCGGCGCGCGGCTCCGAAATGGTCGAGCTGTCCCGGAAAGGCGAGCAGTTCGAGCGGATCGAGCGCGCGGTGCCACCCACCATTCCGGTCCAGCCGCGGCGCCTCGTCGTCTTCCCGGTGGCGCTGATCGCCGGCTTCGCCCTGTTCGTCGGTCCCATCGTCGTTTCCCAACTCTGGCGGCCCGTGGTGCGTTCCCAGGCGGGGCTCGAGACGATCCCCCTGCGCCGGCTCGCCAGCATTCCCCGCATTCCCACGCGCGAGGCGAGACGCCGGCGGCTGTGGCGGGCGCTGGCGAACGTCGCCCTCTCGGCTCTGTCGGCGGCCGCGCTGGCCTCTGCGATCGCCTTGGCTGGCTGAGGAGGAACCGTGACGGCCGGTGGCAGCGGAAGGGGTGCGGACCGCGGGTCGCCGACGCGCTACGCGATCGGCGCCGGGGTCGGGGCCCGTCCGAGGCGGCCGCGGCCGCGTATCACCCTCGCGCCGACCGAGGAGCTGGTCGTCGCCCGCGAGCCGAATTGCCCGGCGGCGGAGGCCTACCTGCGCCTCCGCTCGGCGCTCCTTCACGAAAGCGACGGCACGCCCCCTCGGGTGATCGTCGTGACCAGCGGCATGCCGCAGGAAGGCAAATCACTCACGGCGGTCAACCTCGCACTCGCGTTCGCTGCGTGCGGTGACGAGCGGGTCCTCCTGGTCGACGGAGATCTCAGGCGCGGCGGCCTGGCGAGGTTTCTCGAGCCGGCCCCGAGGGCCGGACTCCGCGAGCTGCTCGAGGGGAAGGTGCCGGAGGAGGAAGCGCTCCTCGAGGTCTCGGGGACGCGGCTCGCCGTGGTCCCCGCCGGGCGACCGGTCGCCAATCCGGTGGGGCTTCTCTCGTCAGGCCGGATGGCGGGCCTTCTGGCGGAGTGGCGGAGCCGGTTCCAGCGCGTCGTCGTCGATACGCCTCCCATCGTTCCCTTCGCGGACGCGGGGATCCTCGGGGAGCTGAGCGACGGCGTCCTGCTGGTCGCGCGCGCGGGCCGCACGCCGAAGGCGCTCATCGAGCAGGTGGTGGAGGAGGCCGGATCCGTCAAGCTCCTCGGGGTCGTCCTGAACGACTGGACGGGGAGCCTCGCCGACCGGCGGACCGGCTACGACAGCCGGTACTACTCGCGGTACTACGGGAAAGGCGGCCGGTGACCGCCGGGAAGGGCGCGGCGCCGCGGGGTGGCGTCCGGGCGCCGGCGGACACTCCCGGACCGGTGGCGGCCCGGCGGCCGGCGGCCCGGTCCCGCGCTTGACCCGGGTCAGGTCCGTCACCCC
Source organism: Acidobacteriota bacterium (assembly GCA_003696075.1). Lineage (NCBI taxonomy): Bacteria > Pseudomonadati > Acidobacteriota > Acidobacteriota bacterium. The sequence goes on along the minus strand of RFHH01000174.1, from coordinate 2,960 downwards.
GGCCTCGGGACCCACAGCGGGCCGGAGGTCGCGTAGACTGACACCCTTTCCCGGGGAGCCCATCGTCCGATGCCGGATCCGGAACGCCTGAGACACCTCGAAGCGCTGCGCCACCTGGTGGGGAACACCCCGCTGCTGGCGATCGACTACTCCTTCGACGGACGCCGGGGCGTGATCTACGCCAAGGCCGAGACGTTCAACATGACCGGCAGCATCAAGGACCGCATGGCCCTCCACATCCTCAGGCAGGGCTACGCCCGCGGGCGCCTTCGCCCGGGTGCCCCGATCATCGAAGCCACCAGCGGCAACACCGGCATCGCGTTCGCCGGAATCGGCCGGGCGCTCGGCCATCCGGTGACGATCTTCATGCCCGATTGGATGAGCCGCGAGCGGATCGATCTCATCCGGAGCCTCGGCGCCACGATCCGCCTCGTCTCCCGCGAGGAGGGCGGGTTCCTCGGCAGCATCCGCCTCGCGGAGGAGGCGGCGGCGCGGACGCCGGGCGCGTTCCTGCCCCGCCAGTTCTCCAACGAGGACAATGTCGAAGCCCACGAGGTGTCCACCGGTCCCGAGATCTGGTGGCAGCTCCGCGCCCACGGCCTCGAGCCCGACGCCCTCGTGGCGGGAGTCGGGACCGGGGGGACGATCATGGGGGCCGGACGGTTCCTCCGTTCGAAGCGCCCGAGCGTCCGGCTGCACCCGCTGGAACCGGCCAACTCGCCGACGCTGTCCACCGGGTGCAAGGTCGGCAAACACCGGATCCAGGGCATCTCCGACGAGTTCATCCCGCCGATCGTCGACATGGACTTCCTGGACGACGTCGTCAGCGTCGACGACGGCGATGCGATCCTGATGGCGCAGAAGCTGGCGGCGCAGCTCGGCCTCGGTGTCGGGATCTCCTCCGGAGCGAACTTCCTGGGGGCGGTGAAGGTGGCGCGGGAGTCTCCCGGCGACGTGGTGGTGACCGTCTTCCCGGACAGCAACAAGAAGTACCTCAGCACCGACCTCCTCGGCGACGAGCCGGTGAAGGACGGATTCCTCGCTCCGCGGGTGGAGCTGCACGCGGTGGTCGCCTTCAAGCGTGTGTGCCGCACCTGCTGGGACGAACGCGAGGACGGGGCGGTCGAGAACGCGGTCCCCGGCGCGCTCCGCTGAGGCGCCGCAGGCGCGCAGCAGGCTAGGGCGTCTTCAGTCCCACGGGGCAGGCGACACCCGTTCCGCCGGCACCGCAGTAGCCGTCCGGATTCTTGGCCAGGTACTGCTGGTGGTAGGGCTCGGCGAAGTAAAAGCGCGGTGCGGGGAGGATCTCGGTGGTGATCGCCCCGTAGCCGCATTCCCTCAGGCGCGCCTGGTACAGCTCCCGCGAGCGTTCGGCCTCGGCCCGCTGGGTGTCGTCGAAGAAGAAGATCACCGATCGGTACTGCGTGCCGATGTCGCTGCCCTGCCGCATGCCCTGGGTGGGGTCGTGCCCTTCCCAGAAGATCCGAAGGAGTTCCCGGTAGGAAATCTCGGCGGGGTCGTAGATGACGCGCACCACCTCCGCGTGTCCCGTCAGGCCGGTGCAGACCTCTTCGTAGGTGGGATTCGGCGTGTAGCCCCCGGCAAATCCGACGGCGGTGCTCCGGACGCCCGGTGCGGTCCAGAAGCGGCGCTCGGCCCCCCAGAAGCAGCCCATCCCGAACATCGCCCGCTCGCATCCCTCGAACGGGCCCTCGAGCGGCGTTCCGAGGACCGCGTGCCGCTCCGGCACCGGCATCGGATCCTCGCGTCCCGGAAGGGCCTCCTCCGGGGTGGGCAGGCGCAGCTTGCGTTCGTCGATCGGCATCGGTCCGATTCTGGGACGCGCCTCGGGCCGGCGCCAGCGCCCGGGATCAAAGGCGGCGGTGGCCCGCGCGGTCGCCGTGGCGGACCACCCGCCCGAACCAGGACGCCACGGCAAGCCCCGCCTGGGCCGGCCGGTCGAGCGTGGCCGCGGCGAGGAGGAGCTGGACCGGGCGCACGCTCCAGCCGGCGACCAGAGCCGCCGGGTCCCGCGTCCGCAGGATCCGGGGGAGCCAGCGGGCGCGCAGGGAACCGCGGGCCGCGCGGGCGAGATCCTCGGGAAGCGTTCCGGGGAAGACCCGCTCGACGTGCGCGAGCGCCAGCCGGAGGGTGGTGCACATCCCCCACGCCCGCGCGCGGCGCTCCAGGTCCGCCCAGGGCTGCGGCTCGCGCGAGGCCAGGCGGGCGATGTCGATGAGCCACGAGAGCCTCGGCTGGAAGTAGTGGTAACCGAGGTGGAGCGCCTGATGGAGGAACAGGTCGGCGGCCGCGGGCGCGCGGGCGTCGACGCCGCCGAACCGGACGGGCCGGGAGCGCGCCAGCATTCCCTCGATGTCGGGCGTATGGCGGCCCGTCTGCGCGATCGACCAGTGGATCTCGACCTTCGCCCCCTGGTCCTCCGCCGAGGTCACCGGGACGTTGAAGTAAACCTCCCTCCAGAACCCCACCGTCTCCGCCTCCGGCACGCTGAGCCCGGCGCGCCGCAGGACGTCGAGCGCGGGCCCGAGGGCGTCCGGGGCGACGAGCACGTCGACGTCGGACATCTCGCGCTCGGCGGGGTCGTCGTAGGCGAGCGCCGCCACGGCCGCCCCCTTGAGCAGGAGGAGCGGTACCCCCGCCTCCGCGAGGGCGCCGGCCACCGCGCGCAGCGCCCGCTCCAACCGCACGCGGGCCGACTGGGCGCGCAGGACGTCCCGGCGCAGCTCGCGGGCGGCCTCGGGGGGAAGGGTGGCGAGCGCGCCCGCCCCCTCGAGGACGCGCGCCAGGCGCACCGAGACCCGGTGGCGCCGCGCGAGCCGGATCGCCGCCAAGGCGATGGCGGGGTCGGCGACCCCGGGCGGCCGGGGCGCTGCGGGATGCACCGCGGCGCTCCGGCGGGCGAGAGCGTCTCGCTCGGCGGGCAACGGGTCGTCCTCCGG
>RFHH01000173.1 GCA_003696075.1 Acidobacteriota bacterium | reverse complement strand
GCCTCGATGAACGGGTTGTTGTCGATGAACCGGTAGAGCGCCTCGGTGCCGAGCGCGATCGTGATCACCGCCTTGCCGGGGTGCAGCGATTTGCGGGCCCCGGTCACGATCCCCCGCTCGATCGCGTGCATCGCCCCGTCCGAGATCAGCTCGGTGTGGATCCCCAGGTCGCGCAGCCCGTCGAGGCGCTTCCAGACGGCGTCCGGGATGCCGCCGATCCCCATCTGGAGGGTGGCGCCGTCGTCGATCAGTTCCCGCACCCGACGGGCGATCCGGTCCTCGACGTCGGTGTACGGCCGCGGCGTCAGCTCCGGCAGCGGCTCGTCGTGCTCGACGATGGCGTCGACGCGCTGGACGTGGATGAAGGCGTCGCCGAGGACTCGGGGCATCCGCCGGTTGACCTGGACGATGACCTTCCGCGCCACCTCGCAGGCGGCTCGCATGGCGAGCGCCTCGACGCCGAAGCTCATGAAGCCGTGCTCGTCGGGGGGGCTCGCCATCAGCATCACCACGTCGAGCGGGAGCCGGCCGGAGCGCAGCAGCCGCGGGATGTGGTGCAGGTGCACGGGCGTGTAGTCGGCTCGCCCCTCGTTCACGGCGTCGCGATCCGAGGGTCCCACGAACAGGGCGTTGTGCCGGAAATGCCCCTCCATCTCCGGCCGGCTGAGGGGATCCTCGCCGAGCTGCAGCAGATGGCACGCCTCGACGTTCTCGAGCTCGTCCTTCCGCTCGGCCAGGGCGCGGATCAGCGCCCCGGGCGTGGCGGCGTTGCTGCTGTAGTAGACGCGCTGGCCGCTGCCGATCAGCCTGACCGCCTCCGCCGCGGTGCACCGCTTCTTCCGGTACTCGTCGATCCAGGACACGGCCCGCCTCACAGGAGCCGATCGATCGGCTGCCACGGCCGCCCGAGAGCCTCGGCCGCCCTCCGGTTCACCAGCTTCCCGCGGTAGGTGTACAGCGAGCGCCGGAGGGCGGCGTGCTCGCCGAGAGCGCCCTCGAGGCCGCGCTCCGCCAGCGTGGAGATCCAGGGCAGCGCGGCGATCGTGAGGGCCCGGGAGGCGGTCCGCGGCACGTTGGCGGTCAGATTCGGCACGCAGTGGTGGATGACCCCGTGCAGCTCGTAGGTCGGCTCGCGCAGCGTCGTCGGGCGGCTGGTCTCCACGCAGCCCCCCTGGTCGATCGCCAGGTCGATGATCACGCTGCCGGGCTTCATGCGGCGCACGATCGGCTCCGGAACGACGTAGGGCGACCGGCCCCCCGGCACCGCGACGGCTCCCACGAGCACGTCGGCGATGGCGCAGAAGCGCTCGATGTTCCGGGCGCTCGGCACCGCCGTGACGACGTCGCGCGACACCTCCTGCATCGTCCTCCGGAGGGCATCCAGCCGCTCGTCCATGACGATCACGTGCGCTCCGGCCGCGAGTGCGAGGCGCGCCGTGGCCCGCCCGGCGGTTCCCGCACCCAGCACGACGACCGTGGCGGGAGGGATGCCCGGCACGCCGCCGAGCAGGAGCCCCCGGCCGCCCGCGGTGCGGGTGAGGAGCTGTGCGGCGGTGTGCACGGCGAGCTGCCCGCCCAGCTCGCTGAGCGCCTCGAGCAGCGGCCTCCGGCCGTCGTCGGTCTGGAGCAGCTCGTAGCCGACGAGGGAGACCTCGCGCGCCTCGACCGCCTCGACCAGCTCGGGGCCGGCGAGGGCCAGGTGGAGAAAGCCGCAGATCGTCCCCTCGGGACGCAGCCGGTCGATCTCCTCGGCGGAGAGCGGTCCCACCTGGCAGACGAGGTCCGTCCCGAGGTAGACCTCGTCGGCGGTGTGGACGATCCGCGCCCCCCGCGCGGCGTAGTCCTCGTCGGAGAAGTGGCTGTCGCGGCCGGCACCGCTCTCGACGAGCACGTCGTGGCCCAGCTCGACCAGCCGGCCGGCTCCGAAGGGGGTCAGGCCGACCCGGTGCTCGTCGTGACGCGTCTCGCGCGGGACGCCGATCCGCACCTTACCGACTCCGCCGGCCGGGCGCGGGCGGGCCACCGCTCCCGGCTCAGAAGTAGCGCAGGAACCCGAACGTGACCTCGGTCGATTTCACGGTGCGCTCGGTGACGTTCACCAGCCGGTGGAACCGCCGGGCGCGGAGGTCACCGAACAGCACCCACTTCTCGCCCACCTTCAGCGTACCCCGCAGTCCGAGGAACATGGTCGCGCCGCTTCCCTGGCGCAGCGACAGGTCGAACGAGCGGCCGGGGATCGTGTCGGCGAGGTTCTTGTCGGTCTGGGTCACCGCCCACCCGAGCCCGAGCGGGACCCCGAAGCCGAACCGTCCCCACGACCAGTGCGGAACGAGACCGGCATCGAAGATGAACAACCGGGTGTCGATCTTGCCGTTCGGCGTGTCCAGCATGTCCGTCTGGCCGAAGCCGAACCGCATCTCGAAGTCGAGCCGCGGCGCGATGACGATGTCGAACAGGCCGTGGAGCATCCGGGTGTCGTCGATGCGCGGCGGGACGCCGTCGAAGAGCATCTTCGAGACGCGGCCTCCCGAGACCTGACCGGCCGACAGCCCCCACGCGAACGTGAAGTCCGCGTCGGTCGCCTCGGCGTCCTCCTGCGCCAGCGCCGGCGCGGCGAGCGCCGCCAGCGCCACCAACAGCGTCCACCGGATTCTTCGCATCGCCTTCTCCCAGCAACCGCCGCACCGCGCCCTTGCGGATCGCCCCACGCCGGGCTGGCCTTTCGGGCGCAAAGGCGGGCATTATGACCGAACCGCCCCCGCCTGTCATCGCGCCCCGCGGGCGGCCGCGGCGTCCGGGCCGCAGCGCGGGCGGGGGGAGGACGACGCGATGGCCGTTTCCGATCCGCGGTGGTGGTGGGCGGCGCTCGCGGCCGCGGCGGCGCTCGGCCCCGGCTGCTCCGGCGGCGAGGGGCTCGAGCCGCCCCCCCGCGAGGCGGTCGAGGAGCTGGTCCTCCGGGCCCTCGGCCCCGGCCGGGCCGAGCCGCCGGTCAGCCTGCTGGCGGTGGAGGAAGCGACGCCCGAGGGGCCGGTCGTCCGCGAGCCCCGGCCGGAGGAGCTGGCCGGTCTGTACCTGCCTCCCCCGCTCGAGCGGGTGGAGGTGGTGTCGCTGGAGTGCCGGAGGTTTCCGATCTGGTACGTCCGGCTGCGGGCTGCGGGCGCCGAGGGCCCGGGGGCGCGGCTGGTGGTCGAGGTGGCCCCGCTCGGCCGGCTCGGCGAGACACCGGGACCCGGCGCCTCGTGGCGTCTCCTGATGCGGCGCTGGCGTGCCGTGCCCGGACCCCGAGGCCGCCCCGTGCCCGACTTCCGGCCCCTCGCCGGGGAGGAAGAGGGCGCGACGCCCCGGCAGGTCTGGATCGTCGTCTCTCCGCCGTGGGTCCCGCGCGGCCCGCGCCTCGATTAGCGCCAGGTGGCGCCTTCCAGCCCGCCCGGCACCGGGCTTTCCGCGGGAGCCTTCTCGGGGCCGGATCCCCGACAGGATCCGGGAGCGGCCGGACGTCCATCCCCGACGGTGCGCTCGCGCATCCACGCGGCCGATCGTTCGGATGTCGGGAGGTGCTTCCTCGATGGTGCAAAACGCCGCGCAACTTGGCGAGAAACGGACGCTTCGGCCCGATCGCAGGGCCTCGATCCGTTCGAGGCCGGATCCTTCGATCTCCCAACGACTTCGG
>RFHH01000172.1 GCA_003696075.1 Acidobacteriota bacterium | reverse complement strand
CGGTCGGCCGACCGACGTCGAACTCGAGTGCCTGGCCCAGACCTGGTCGGAGCACTGCAAGCACAAGATCTTCAACGCCACGATCCGCTACAGCGAACCGGGGCGGTCTCCGGAAGAGATCCGCTCGCTGTTCAAGACGTTCATCCGCGGGACCACGGAGGCGATCGACACCCGGATCAGAGAGCGCGACGGGAGCAGCTGGCTGGTGTCGGTCTTTCACGACAACGCCGGCGTCGTCGCCGCGACGGAGCGGTATCACCTCGTTTTCAAGGTCGAAACCCACAACAGCCCGTCGGCGCTCGATCCTTACGGCGGCGCGATCACCGGAATCGTCGGCGTGAACCGGGATCCGTTCGGCACCGGGCTCGGGGCCGAGCTCCTCTGCAACACCTGGGGCTACTGCTTCGCTCCTCCCGACCACGGGGGCCCGCTTCCCGAGGGTCTCCTCCACCCGCGGCGCATCCGCGAGGGCGTGCACCAGGGGGTGATCGACGGCGGCAACCAGTCGGGCGTGCCGTACGCCAGGGGCTGGGAGTTCTTCGACGAGCGCTATCTGGGCAAGCCGCTCGTTTACTGCGGCACCGTCGCCCGCCTCCCGGTGGACGTCGCCGGACGGCCGGGCCACGAGAAGCGCCCGCGCCCCGGCGACCGTGTGGTCATGGTGGGCGGCCGGATCGGCAAGGACGGCATCCACGGCGCGACCTTTTCGAGCGCCGAGCTGACGGAGGAGAGCCCGATCCAGGCGGTGCAGATCGGCGATCCGATCACGCAGAAGATGATGTTCGACTTTCTTCTGGAGGCGCGCGACCGCGGCCTGTACACGGCGATCACCGACAACGGAGCCGGTGGGCTCTCCAGCTCGGTCGGCGAGATGGCCGAGATCCCCGGGGGCGCCCGGATCGATCTCGCTCGCGCCCCGCTGAAGTACCAGGGGCTGGCGCCGTGGGAGATCCTGCTCTCCGAGGCGCAAGAGCGGATGACGGTCGCCGTCCCCGCCGAGCGGATCGACGAGTTCCTCGAGCTGGCGCGGCGCCGCGAGGTCGAAGCCACCGATCTCGGCGAGTTCACCTCCGACGGCTTCTTCACCGTGCTCCACGGCGGCCGGACGGTGGCTCGGCTCCCGCTCTCGTTCCTGCACGGGGGCCTGCCGGAGATGCGGATCGACGCGGTCTTCTCGCCGCCGCCGGAAAGGGCGTTCGAGCCGGCCGAGCCGCCCGCCGACGGAGCCGAGGGGGCGCGGATCGCCGAGGCGTTCCTCGCGAGGCACAACCTCGCCTCCAACGAGCCGCTCTGCCGCTGCTACGACCACGAGGTGAAGGGCCTCACCGTGGTGAAGCCTTGGGTCGGTCGGGACAGGGACGTGCCCTCCGACGCCACCGTCCTGCAGATCGATCACGGCTCGTTCGCCGGTTACGCGGTGAGCGACGGCGTCTTCCCCTCCTATTCCGACATCGACGCTCACGCGATGGCGCAGGCCGCCGTCGATCTCGCCGTCCGGCGGCTGATCGCGGCGGGAGCACGGGCGGACCGGATCGCCGCCCTCGACAACTTCTGCTGGCCCGATCCCCTGCCCGCTCCGGACAATCCCGACGCCCGGCACAAGGCGGCGCAGCTCGTGCGGGCCTGCCGCGGGCTCGCGGAGGCTTGCCTCGCCTACGGCGTTCCCCTCATCTCGGGCAAGGATTCGATGAAGAACGACGCCGTCATCGGCGGCCGTCGGATCTCGATCCCGCCGACCCTGCTCGTGTCGGCGATCGGGCTGCTGGACGACGTGCGCCGGGCGCTGACGCTCGAGCCGGACGGCGCCTCGGGCCTGGTGGTCGTCGTCGGCGAGACCGCGGAGGAGCTGGGCGGCACGGAGTGGGCGGCGCACCGCGGCGTGCGGGCCACCGGCGTCCCGCGCTGCCGCCCGGAGGCGTGGGCTTCTCGGTACGAGGCGATCGCGGGGGCGATCGCCGCCGGGCTGGTCCGGGCCGCGCACGCGCCCGGGCGCGGCGGGCTGCTACCGGCCCTGTTCCGGATCGCGCGGGCTGGGCGGGTCGGAGTCGAGGCGGACCTCGACGCGCTGCCGGCCGCCGGCGATCCCGGCTGGGAGGCGCGGCTGTTCGGGGAGAGCTGCGGGCGGATGCTGCTGGTGGTCGACCCGCAGCGGATGGAGGAGCTGCGGAGCCGGCTCGCCGGGGAGCCGCTGGCCCCGATCGGGCGGCTGGTGGAGGAAGAACGGTTGCGCGTGCGGTTCGGGGGGCGGGATCTCGTCGACGCCCCGATGGAGCGGCTCACCGCCGCCTGGAAGCGGGAGTTCCGCCGATGACCGCCCGGCGGAAGGTGCGAGTCCTGATCCCCGTCGGGCTCGGCCTCAACTGCGAGGCCGAGACGGCCCATGCGTTCCGCATGCTCGGCGTGGAGCCCGACCTGGTGCACCTGACCGATCTGCTCGCCCACCGGCACCCTCGCGCGCTCGCGGAGTATCACGTTCTGGTCTTCGTCGGAGGGTTCTCCTACGGCGACCACATCGCCGGGGGCTTCGTCCTCGCCACTCGGCTGCGCGCGCACCTGGCGGACGACCTGCGCGCTTTCCTCGACCGGGGCGGTCTGGCCCTGGGGATCTGCAACGGGTTCCAGACGATGATCCGGCTCGGACTTCTGCCCGGGCCGGAGGAAGGGCCTCACGACCTCGTCCAGCGGGCCGACCTCGGCCCCAACGACCGGCTCGGGTATCGTGACGCGTGGGTGCGCCTGCGCGCGATGCCGGACAGCCCTTGCGTCTGGACCCGCGGGATCGAGACGATCGAGCTGCCGGCGCGTCACGGCGAGGGGAAGCTGCTGCTCGCGCGCGAGGCCGAGCTGGACCGGCTGGACGCGGCCGGGCAGCTCCCGCTGCGGTACGTCGACGCGGAGGGCGAACCGACGGAACGCTGGCCCGACAACCCGAACGGCTCGCCGCGCGGAGCCGCAGGGATGTGCGACCGGACCGGCCGTCTCTTCGGCTTGATGCCGCACCCGGATGCCTTCCTCCATCCCTGGCACCATCCCGACTGGCGCCGTGCCGGCGATCCGGATCGGATCGCCCCGCTCGGCCTGCGGATCTTCGAGGCAGGCCTGACGGCGGCGGCAGAGCTGGTGTGAGCGGGAGCGTGGCCGTCCGAGGAGGGGAGCGGGCGCCGGGGCGCGGCCTCGCGGCCGCGGCGCTCGGCCTGCTGGCGGTGGCCTTCCTCGCGCTCGCCGCCGGGCACCGCTGGTACAACGACGACGCCTTCATCACGTTCCGCTACGCGCGTCACATCGCGCAGGGCCACGGCTTCGTCTGGAACGTCGCCGGGGGAAGACCGGTCGAGGGCAGCAGCTCGCTCGCGTGGACCCTCCTGAATGCGGCCGCCATCGCCGGCGGGCTCGATCCGGTCGTCTTCTCGCAGGCCGCGGGGGCGGCCGCGGGCCTCGCCGGCCTCTTCCTCGCCTACGCGGCGGCGCGGAGACTCCTCGGCGTTCCGCGCTTCGCCGCGCTGGTCGCGCCGGCCGTCCTGGTGCTGCAGCGGCAGTACGTCCTGTGGAGCGTCTCCGCTCTCGAAACGCAGGCGGCCACGGTGCTCCTGTTCGCCGCGACGCTCCTCTTCGTGCGCGAGGTCGTCCGGCGACGGCCAGGCTGGCCGGCGAGCGGTCTGCTCTTCTTCGCCGGGACGCTCTTCCGCCCCGAGGCACCGCTCGTCCACCTCGGGGCCGGTGCCGGCTTGGCGCTCGTCCGCCGCGACCGCCGCGCGCTCTCCGCGGTCGTGGCCTCGGGCGCGACGCATGCGCTGCTGCTCGGCGCGCTCACGCTCGTCCGCCTCGCCTATTTCGGCCAGCCGCTTCCGAACACGTTCTATGCGAAGGTCGGCGGGGTCCAGCTCGCGCGGGGGCTCGCCTACCTGGGCCAGTTCTTCTGGCAGACGAACGGCTGGCTTTGGGGGCCGGCCCTGGCCGCAGGGGCGGGCCTCGCCCTGCGGCGCGAGCCGCCGGAGCTCCGCCGCGCGACCGTCGCCGCGATCCTCGCGCAGGCGGTGTGCTGGTGCGCGTGGATCGCCGTGGAGGGGGGCGGGGCGTGGGAGTTCCGGTTCATGGACATGCTGCTTCCGGGTCTGGCGCTCCTTTGCGCTCTCGCTGTCCACGGGATAGCCGGTGCGGTCTCCCCTTCACGGCGAGCACTCGCCGCCGCCGCCGCGGCGGCCGTCGTCGGGGCGCAGGCCGCCACGCTGATCGTCCCGTTCCGGCCGTTCGGGACCGCGACCGCAGGGCTCACCCGGCGCACCGCGCCGGTGCTCGTCGTGCCGGCGGAGCAGCTCGAGCGCGCGGCGAACGAGATGCTGCGCGAGGGGCGGACGCTCGCGCCCTTCCTGACGCCGGAGGACCGGATCTCGATCGGGTGGGCCGGGGCGCTTCCGTACGTGACCGACGCTTGGCACCTCGACCCGTGGGGCCTCAACGATCCGGAGATCGCCCGCCGTCCGTTCAGCGAGGAGGCGACGCTCTACCACCAGCGTCACGCCGAGTGGAGCGACATGGTCGAGCGGCGGGTGATGTTCGTGGACGTCTTCAACCAGTTCCTCTACAAGCGACCGCTCCTCCCGTACCAGGTCGCCCGCCCGCTCGAGCCGTGGGTGAAGGAAGGCGCGATGATCTACTGCGCCGAGCTTCCCGTGCCGGAACCGTACCGCTTCTGGATCTTCGCGTCGCCCCGTCCGCGGCAGGAGGTCGAGTCCTGGCTCCGCGCGAAGGGACTGCGGCTGCGCTACGCGACGCCACTCGTGCTACCGGAGGGCGGACGCGCACCGGCACGCTGACACAACTCGGCACGCGTTGCCTTCACTCCCCCGGCGCGAGCGCGTCATGACTCATCGAACGGGCGGGGCGGACGACACTCCGGTTTGGTCGTTCACGGTCGTGCTGGGGTTCTCCAGGATTCGTTTCGGCGACAGAGTCGCCGAGGGTGCACGCCGTGGCTTCGCGACCCTCGCGCGGGGATCGAACGGCCCGCCATGACGCCTAGCCGCAACCTCGTTCTCGAGGGGTTGGCGGCACGGATCGTGAGAATCTCGGCCGAAGCGAAGATGACGGCGACGCTCGGGGAGATCAGGCGTAGTCGCTCCCTAGCGAGTCGATTTCGGAAATCTCGGCGACTGGCCGGCCCCGCCGTCGCCGGAGGCCGGGCGCGGCCGGATCAGACGGGCACGCGAGGCACGCCGTGGGGCGGCGAAATCCCGCCGACGTTGCGGCCGAGGTGAGCAGATCACCGGGGCCCTGCGGTGGAACGGACGGGATTATCGGTGGGTCGGGATCTTCCAGACTTTTCGGCGCCCTCTCCTCCGTCAGGGACAGGCAGAGCCGGCGCGGTCGCTGCCTGCACTGTCGCGGCCCTTGGTCCCTTCCTCGTCCAGACGGTTTCTCGCCGTCACGAGGTAGAAAAAGCCCTCGCCGGGCGCGATCGGGTCGCTGTCGGTGACCGACTCTCCCGCCACGTCCTGCTGCCAGCACGTCCCGTATCCCCCGCCGGCGATCGCGGCGAGCCCGTCACGGTAGACCTCGTACACGCCGACGGACCGCTCCGGGCTCCAGGCGAGCGTCTGCTGATCGGCGAAGCGAAGCCCTAGCACTTCCCCGGGCGGCGGATAGGCCGCGCCGAACGAACCGTCCATGTGGTAGGTCGCCGAGGCGAGTCCGGCGCGGACGAGCCCCTCCCCGAGACTGTCGAGCGAGACGCGGTACGAGGCCGACGAGGCCGTCACGCCGTCGGCCGGGCGGCCGCCCTGGTCGAGGACGTGTTCGTCCATCCGGTAGCTGGCGCTCTGCTGGGCCAGCGCGCTCGTTCGCGCGCCGGCGAGGCCCAGCACCATGACGACGATCAGGGTCCGCATCGCGGGGTCCTCCGTCGGTGTTTCGCCGGAGAAGGTCGGACGGGACGCCGGACCGTTGCGGTTCGTCCGGTGCCCCATCCCCGGAGCTGCTGTCCGCTCGGCGTCATCGCGCCATCAGCAGCACGCGGATCGTGCCGGTGCCGGCGTCGAGCGACTCGAGCGCCTTGCCGACGATCGTGCCGGGGATCGCTTCGATGGCACGCATCGCGTGGCCTGGTGTCGGCGAGCTGACCAGCAGGTCACCGGGGCGGATGGATCCGTAGCCGGCGTCGGCCCTCAGTCCGACGATGCCCGCCCCGAGGACCGGGACCTCGAGGGCACCGCCGCCGGCTCTCTGCACCGGTCCCGCGGCGACGCCGACGACGCCGGGGTCGGCCTGGGAGGCTGCGAGGCGCAGGGCGCCGGGGTGCTCCGGATCGAGCGCGAGCAGGTCGCCTGGCTCGGTCTCGCTCGTGACCGGCATCAGGACCGCTCCGGGTGGCAATTCGGATCCGGCCGAGGCTGAAGAGGCGGCCGCCGTCGCGGCTGTGCCGGTCGGCGTGCTGGCCGCTCCGGCCTCCGGGGTGACCGCCTGGGGCGCGGCCGAGACAGCAGCGTCGCCGGGCACTCCGGCTGCCCCGGTCTCCGGGGGCAGCGCGTCCGCCGCGCGCGGGACAGCGTCGACGGCCGGGTCGAACTCGTGGATCGCAGCGACGAGAGCCTTCGCCTGCGAGAGATCGATCGTCGAGGCGTCGATCCCCTCGACCCGCGCGGCGATCTCCCGGAAGCGCTCGAGCGGCGTTGTCGCCTTCAACTCCGGCTGCTCGGCGAGGAGCGAGCGGTACGAAGCCATCGACGGGATCGGGGCGTCCTCGCCCTCACCCTTCGGCTGGATCACCGGGATCTCCTCGAAGCCGATCCGCAGGCCGTGGACGATGTAGTCGAACGCCGCGTTCGGATCGAATCCATCGACAGCCCGGACGACCAGCTCTTTCGTCGTGACCGAGTCGACGTAGAGGACCGCGCCCGGCGAGCGGGGCGTCACCTGCGCCGTCAGTCCGATGTCGGGGTTCGTCACCAGGGCGAACGTTTCGTCGAGAGCGATCCGCGCCACGCCACCCGAGAGCCTCCCGCTCCCGCGCACGAACGTGGCCGCCTCGGGACCCTCGAGCGCGGTGTAGACGACCTTGAGCG